>NZ_RZRP01000460.1:0-5003 GCF_003997795.1 Mesorhizobium sp. M7A.F.Ca.US.005.03.2.1
CGATGATCGCATTAATCGCGATGGCATGGTGGCGCAATTGGCTTGCGTCCGATTTGCGCCGTTCGGCGGCGAGCACCTCGGCCACAACCGCTTCCACCTCATTGCGAAAACCAAGGTAGCCTTCGCGGTGGGCGTGGGCCAAGGTCGGATCCGCTCTGGCGCGGCCGATGAAGGTTGCCCAGAGCGAAAACACCCGCGCGTCGATAATCGGCGCATTGAGGTTGGCGGTGACGAAAGCCGCAAGGCGCTGGCGAGGCGAGGCATTCTCCATGACCAAAGCCGCTTTCGCCTGCTCGGTCATGCGGCCCATCAGCGCTGCATAGGCTTCCTGCAGCAATTCTTCCTTGCCGGGAAAATAGTGCCGGATCAGCCCGGCGGTGACGCCGGCACGCAATGCGATGGTGCGCAAGGTGGCGCCCTGCAGGCCATGTTCCGCCACGCTGTCCAGAGTGGCCTCGATCAGATCCTGCCGCCGCCGCTCCTCGCCCTCGCGACGGAACCTGCGGCGGGATGGCATATTCATTGGCGCAGGATCGGTCGCGTCAGGCATGTCGGCCCGCCCTCGCAGGCGATGCAGAGCGCATCCGCCTCGAAGATTTCGACCGTGCAGCCGGCGGCTTCCATCGCGGCTTTGGTCTTTGGAAAGCCCGCGACGGCAATGATCTTGTGTGGGCTGGTCGGCAGCACGTTCAGGCTAAGGCCGTTGGAAGCCGCGAACTCTTCGGCGTCGCCTTCGACCAGCCGGATGTTACGCGCCTTCAGCATCTGATAGAATGGGGCCGGCAAAAGCGGTGAATGGACCAGTGCGAGGTCGTCGGCCAGCGGGCTGATCACCGACATCAGATGCAGGCACGCTTCTTCGCCTTGCCACAGCGGAAGATCAAAGCCGTAGACGGAAACGCCCAGCGGCGTCAGCAGGTTGGAAACCTGCTGGATGCCTTCCTGGTTGGAGCGGACACCGCGCCCGATCACCAGCGTACGGGCATCGAGCCATACGCAATCACCGCCTTCGACCTGGCCAGGAACCTCGACGCGGCCCAGGATTGGAATGCCCAGCCTTCGGTAGGTTTCCTCATGCAGCGAGGGCTCCCTGGCGCGCAACGGCTTGCCCATGGACAGAATCAGCGCGCCGCGATCGGTCATCAGCGACGGGTCGTGCGTGAACACCGAGTCCGAAAGTCCATCCGCCGTGTCCTCGATCCATTCGATTTCGGCACCGGAAGCCGCCACCAGTTCAGCAAGGAGCGCGTGCTGCGATGCCGCTTTCGCCGGATTGAATCCCGGGCCATAGTGCCAGGCAACCCTGTCGGCATTGCGCATGGCGTTGGCCGCCGACCGCATCAGCACGCGGCGCAGCGGCGCCGCCATGGACTGTGATCCGAAAGCGCTCATCGAAGTCCTTTTTCGCTGAAAAAAATCGAGAAAATTTCATGGAAGGCTATTTATACACTTGCACAACAAGCTCGCAAGTGCCGTAATAAGCAGGATTGACGGGCTCTCGCCGTTGGGTCCATGCTGAAGTCTGGAGCGGGGCAGTACAGCGTATATGTTGATTAGCCGGATACACGTTCGACGAACCGCAGCCGACCCGATAGAGGTCACCCGGTGAGCGTGGTGGAAGCTGCCGCAGTCCGATCCGGCAAGGCGCAGGACGGCGCCGCCGAAGCCATCCATGTCGAGAACCTGCACAAGAAGTTCGGTGAGCTGCATGTGCTGAAGGGCGTCTCGCTGTCAGCGCGCGACGGCGAGGTCATCGCCATCATCGGCGGCTCGGGGTCCGGCAAGTCGACCCTGCTGCGCTGCATCAACTGCCTGGAAAACCCGACCAGCGGCATCATTCGCGTCAATGGCGAGGAGATCAAACTCAAGGCCGACAGCCACGGCCACACCATTCCGGCCGACCGCAAGCAGATCGAGCGCATCCGCTCCAAGCTCGGCATGGTGTTCCAAAACTTCAACCTGTGGAGCCACATGACGCTGATCGAAAACGTCATCGAGGTTCCGGTGCATGTGCTTGGCGTCAAGCGCGATGTGGCGATCGGCGAGGCCGAGAGGCTGCTCGCCCGTGTCGGTCTGGCTGAAAAGCGCGACGTCTATCCGGCCTATCTGTCGGGCGGCCAGCAGCAGCGCGCCGCGATCGCCCGGGCGCTGGCCATCAATCCGCGCGTCATGCTGTTCGACGAGCCCACCTCCGCGCTCGATCCCGAACTGGTCGGCGAGGTGCTGAAGGTGATCGGCGACCTGGCGCGCGAAGGCCGCACCATGGTGCTGGTCACCCACGAGATGAAGTTCGCCCGCGAGGTCGCGACCCATGTCGTCTACCTCTACAACGGGCTGGTCGAGGAAGAAGGGCCGCCGGAGCAGATCTTCGGCGCACCGAAATCCGAAAGGCTGAAGCAGTTCATCCGCAACATCGGCTAGGCAAGCCGGGACGGAAGAAAACCGGGAACCAACAACAAACTGGGAGTCATGAAATGAAGACCGTTCTGAAGACATTTGCCGCAGCGCTGCTGCTCGGCGTCGCCGCCATGGGCGTGGCCAAGGCCGATCCGGTCAAGATCGGCGTCGCCGCCGAGCCTTATCCGCCCTTCACCTCGCCCGATGCTTCGGGCAAATGGATCGGCTGGGAGATCGACTTCATCGACGCCGTCTGCGCCGAGGAGAAGCTCGATTGCGTCATCACCCCGGTTGCCTGGGACGGCATCATCCCGGCTCTGACGACCAAGAAGATCGACCTCATCGTCTCCTCGATGTCGATCACCGCCGAACGCGCGAAGACGATCGATTTCTCGGACAAGTACTATAACACGCCGACCGCGATCATCGGCCCGAAGGACCAGAAATTCGGCTCCGCTCCGGACGACCTCAAGGGCAAGATCGTCGGCGTGCAAGTGTCGACGGTGCACGCTGTCTACGCCAAGAAGCACTTTGGCAGCACAGCCTCCGAGATCAAGGAATACCAGACCCAGGACGAGGCCAACAACGATCTGGCCGCCGGCCGTCTCGACGCGGTGCAGGCCGATTCCATCGCGCTTGGCGAATTCCTCAAATCCGACCAGGGCAAAGCCTGCTGCGACCTGAAGGGCATGGTCGCTCCCGATGACGAAGTGCTCGGACCGGGCGTCGGCGCCGGCGTGCGCAAGGAAGACACCGACCTGAAGGGCAAAATCAACGCCGGCATCAAGGCGATCCGCGCCAACGGCAAATATGACGAGATCTCGAAGAAATACTTCGATTTCGACATTTACGGCGGCGGCGGCGCGCAGTCGAACTGACGATCCTCGTATGAGCTGTGGGGTGTGGCGTCGCGCCATGCCCCACCTGCTCGATCTTTCCCAGGCATGTTTGCCGCCGACGCAGCCGTCGGCGGTTAGTCAGCACTTCGGGGGCGACGCTGATCGACGCACTTCTTTCGGCCTCCGCGGCCGGCATCACCGAGCTTCTCTCGCCCTACCCGCCAGGCTGGGGCGGGGCGCTTCTGGTTGGGCTGCTGCATTCGATCGAGATCGCGCTGGGCGCCACGTGCCTCGGCCTTCTGATCGGCACCGGCGGCGCCTATGGCAAGCTTTATGGCGGGCCGGTGGTGCGCGATCTCCTGGCGGTTTACACCACCATCGTGCGCGCCGTGCCCGAACTGGTGCTGATCCTGCTGCTCTATTACGCCGGCACCGACCTGATCAATCAGGCGCTGACGGCCATGGGTTATCAGCGCGTCGACGTGAGCGGCCTTGCCGCCGGCATCGCCGTGCTCGGCTTCGTCCAGGGCGCCTATTCGACAGAGGTGATACGCGGCGCGATCCTGGCCATTCCGCAGGGCCAGATCGAAGCCGCCCGCGCCTATGGAATGTCTCCGGGCCTGATGTTGCGGCGCATCACCTTGCCGTCAATGCTGCCCTTCGCTATTCCGGGCCTCGCCAATCTCTGGCTGATCGCCACCAAGGACACCGCGCTATTGGCTGTTGTCGGCTTCTACGAGCTGGCGCTGGCAACGCGGCAGGCAGCGGGCGTCACCAAGGCCTATTTCACCTTCTTTTTCGCGGCGGGCGTGCTCTATCTGCTTTTGTCGCTGTTTTCCAACCTCGTTATCGGCCGGGTCGAGACCTGGTCGCGGCGCGGCATGCCTTCGCTCAAGGAGGCGCGCTGATGGCCAACGAGGCGACCATCATCGACGTCGCCGCGCGAACGTCGCTGTGGCTGCAGCCGCACCGCATCGTGCTGATCCTGATCGCACTGGGCCTTGTTCTGTCGGCCGCCTTTTTCATGCGCTGGGACTGGCTGCCGCAATATTATGAAATGGGCTTGATCGGCCTCTGGCGCTCGCTGTGGATCCTGGCCGTCACCTGCGTGCTGGGCTTCCTGCTGGCCGTCCCGCTTGGCCTGGCGCAGGCTGCCGGCTCGTTCTGGTTCGCCGCACCCGCCAAGGTGTTCTGCACGGTGATCCGGGGCACGCCGCTGCTGATCCAGCTCTGGCTGCTCTATTACGGCCTGGGTTCGCTGTTCCCGCAATATCCGTGGATCCGCGAATCCTGGATGTGGCCATATCTGCGGCAAGCCTGGCCCTATGGCGTGCTGGCGCTGACCCTGTCGTTCGCCGGTTATGAGGGCGAGGTGATGCGCGGCGCCTTCGCCGGCGTGCCCAAGGGGCAACTCGAAGCCGCCCGCGCCTTCGGCATGAGCCGCTGGAAGGCGTTCCGGCGGATCTGGCTGCCGCAAGCCATCTACCGGGCGCTGCCGACGCTGACCGGCGAGACCGTGCTGCAATTGAAGTCGACGCCGCTGGTGGCAACGATCAGCGTCATCGACATCTTCGCCGTTTCGTCCAAAGTACGGCAGGACACCTACCTCACCTACGAGCCCTTGCTGCTGCTGGCGCTGATCTACATGACGATAACCGGCATTCTGGTCTTCGCCTTCAGCAGGATAGAGGCCAGGATCCCGAACAAGATTGGTTAGAGGGGAGTAGGGGAGTAGGGGAGTAGGGGAGTATCGGGCCACTATCCACA
>NZ_RZRP01000461.1:0-4987 GCF_003997795.1 Mesorhizobium sp. M7A.F.Ca.US.005.03.2.1
GCCTATCATCGCCTTGAGGAAGAGATCGACTGGACCGAACTGGCCGCGTCGCCACCCGGCCGGTTCCAGCCGCTGAATACTTGAGGCATCGCACGCCGTTTTCCGGCGCACGGAAGATACCGAAGTGCTTCGGGATCGGTGCATGATCCCGGTCAGGGGCAAGGCTGGTCCAAGCCACGTCCATTCTCCTGCACATTGCAACCGCGGCATCGAACCGCTACTGCCAACACGAAATTGAGCCGGATAAGCAATGAAGCTGGTCAGCTACAACATCCAGTACGGGTTCGGCAGCGACGGGCGCTACGATCTTTCGCGCGCCGCGCGCATCGTTGCCGGCGCCGACGTCATTGCACTGCAGGAAGTCGAGCGTCACTGGCAACGCAGCAATTTCGACGATCAGCCGGAACTGCTTTCCAGCCTGCTGCCCGACTATCACTGGGTCTATGGCCCGGCCTTCGACATGGACGCCAGCGAGCGGCATGACGGCCGCCTGGTCAACCGGCGCCGCCAGTTCGGCACCATGGTGCTGTCGAAACTGCCGATCGTCTGGTCGCGGCTGCATGCGCTGCCGATGCGCCGCACGCAGCGGCCGCTCAACACCCGCAATGCAGCACTCGAATGCATGATCCGCACGCCGGCAGGGCCGGTGCGGGTGTTGTCGCTGCATCTCGCCCATATCGCGGCCGAGGAGCGGCTGGAGCAGATCGACTATCTCCTGGCCGAGCATCGCCGGGCACCGTCCGACGGCGGGCCGTGGAGCGGCGTCGACGACGAGCCCACGCGCAACTGGACCAGCGGCGAAGCGGAGCCGGAAAACCCGCTGGCGGCGATCTGGATGGGCGATTTCAACATGGAGCCGGGCAGCGCCGAATATCGCCGCATCGTCGGCAGCACGCCCTACCATCCGGGTGCCGCCTATCTCAGCGGTTTCGTCGATGCCGCCGCTGTTGCCGGGGAGCCGGTTCCGGACTTCCACACCCATGTGAAGAACATCGACGGCAGACTGGCAAAGCGCCGGCTCGACCATTGCTTCGTCGGCGGCATGTTCGCCGGGCGGGTGCGTTCGATCTGTGCCGATATCGACGAGGTTGCGTCGGATCATTTTCCGTTGCGGGTCGACATCGACCTGGAAACGCCCGGCATTGCCACATGACGCTTTTCGTTTTTTTTGCAGTGCTTGCCGCCGCTGCCATGCACGCGATCTGGAATGCGCTGGTCAAGGTTCATCTCGACCGCTTCCTGTCGATCACGCTGATGACGCTCGGCATGGGCGCGGCGGCACTCGTGGTGCTGCCCTTCGTCGAAGTGCCGAAGGCGGAGGTGTGGCCCTACATCATCGCCTCCGTCATTTTCCACATGGGCTACCGCACCTTCCTGATCGGCGCCTACAAGGCGGGCGATTTCGCCCAGACCTATCCGCTGGCGCGGGGCACCGCACCTCTGCTCTCGGCCTTTGGCGGCATGTTCGTCGTTGCCGAGATTCCCGGCCCGTTCGCCATGCTCGGCATCTTCCTGTTGTCGGCCGGCACGCTGGTGATGTCGTTTCGTGGCGGCGCACATCTGGAAAAACTCAATCTGCGCGCGGTTGGCTTCGCACTGGGCACTTCCATCTTCATTGCCAGTTACACGCTGTCCGACGGCAGCGGCGCACGGCTGGCGGCAACCGCGCAGAGCTATGCAGCCTGGCTGTTCATCTGCGATGCTTTTGGCGCCTTGGTGCTGTGCCTCATCTTCCGCGGGCCGAAGGCGCTGCCGGTGTTGGCGCGCGACTGGAAGGCAGGACTGTTCACGGGCGTGCTCAGCGGCGCCGCCTACTGGATCGTCATGTGGGCGATGACCAAGGCGCCGATCGCCTCCGTGGCCTCGCTGCGCGAAACCTCGATTCTGTTTGCCATGATGATCTCGGTCTTCGCTCTCGGCGAAAAAATGACCGGCTGGCGCGGTGCCGCCGCGCTCAGCATCGTCGCCGGCGTCGTTGCGCTCAGGCTCGGCTGATTTCGACCCTAATTGAGTACGGTCATCAACTGGCCACGTCGTTCCGGACTGAAACGGATGACGACGATGATGCAGATGGCGACCACGCCTGCGAACAGCGCCAGGGCATAGCCATAGCTGCCTCCGGCGCTTTCCGCGATTCCTGCCTGATAGGGGCCGCCATAGGACGCGGCGAGATTGCCCGCCTGATAGATAAAGCCGGGCAAGGTCGCCCGCACCGCCCCGGGCGAAAGCTCGTTGAGGTGCACGGGGATGACGCCCCAGGCGCCCTGGACCGCGACCTGCATGACGAAGGCGCCGATGGCGAGCATGAACGGCGTGGTCGAGTAGGCCCATAGCGGGATCGACGGCAAGGCGATCAGGCAGGCCAGCGTGATGGCGTTGACGCGGCCGATCTTTTCGGACAGCGCGCCGAATGCCAGGCCGCCGACGATGGCGCCGATATTGGCGACGATGGTGATCCAGCTCACCGTATGCGGATCGAAGCCGTGCTGCTTCTTCAGGAAGGTCGGGTAGAGGTCCTGCGTGCCATGACTAAAGAAATTGAAGAACATCATCAGCACGACGGCATAGAGCGCGACACCCCAGTGTTTCTGCAGGGTTTCCCACATGCCCGGTCGAGCCGTCTTCTGCGCTTCGACGAAGGCCGGCGATTCCGGCACATGCGAGCGGATGAAGAGCACAATCAGCGCCGGCACGAAGCTGAGCAGGAACATGGCGCGCCAGCCGATCGTGTAGCCGCCGATCGTCTGCTGATAGAGCAGGCCATAGACCACCGCCGCCAGCAGATAGCCGGCCGGATAGCCGCATTGCAGGATGCCGGAGACCATGCCGCGTGCGCTCGGCGGAATGGATTCCATGGCCAGCGAACTGCCAAGCCCCCATTCGCCGCCCATGGCGATGCCGAACAGCGCACGCAGGGCGAGGAAGATGCCGAGATTGGGCGAGAAGGCGGCCAGCGCGCCGATCACCGAATAGCTCACGATGTTGAGCATGAGGATCGGCTTGCGCCCGTATTTGTCGGCAAGCATGCCGAAGAAGAACGCGCCGATGAAGCGTGTGGCCAAGGTCAGGAACAGCGCCTTGGAGACCGCGGGCACGTCGGCGTGGAATTCGGTCGCGATATCGGTGAGCAGGAATGTCAGAAGGAAGAAATCGAAAGCATCGAGCGTCCAGCCCAGGAACGAGGCGAGGACGGTCTTCTTCTGCTGCGAATTAAGGGGCAAATCTTCCTCCTCCACCATCATCGATGTGAGGAATTATCAGCCAGTTCAGGGAAGACCGGTGGTCACTTTTTCGCGCGGCTCATTTGATCGAACGCCCGCTGAGGTGCGATGAGGAGCGACCGGCGCCATCTGTCGATGAACTCGATCGTGGCTTGATGGTGAGTCTAGATTTCGAGATCAAACACCATCAGCCCGTCCGTGCCGCCTTCCAGGGCAGCGACCAGGCGTGCGCCGGCGCGCTGGTGCGCTTCATGCGCAAGATAGGCATCGCGCGCGGCAGCATCGCGGAAGTCGATGGTGAAGCCATGGGTGAAGCCGCGTGCGAACGGCTCCGGGCTGACATTGGCGCTGAATTTTACGGCGTCCATGCCGTCGATAACCTGTCGCAGCGCTTCGAGATCGGCATGGATCGCCGTGCGTTCGGCGGCGTCGACATCATTGCGAAATCTAGCGAAAACACAGTGCCTGATCATGTCTTGCTCCTCAGCGGCTAAGCAGCCCGGTTTCCGGAAAACACCGCCGGCGGCAGCGGCTCGCGGCCGAGGACCAGATCGGCTCCTTTTTCACCGACCATTATTGTCGGCGCATTGGTGTTGGATGAAGGCACGCGCGGCATCACCGAGGCATCGCAAACGCGCAGGCCCTCGATGCCGCGCAACCGCAGATCCGGTGTCACCACGGCCATGTCGTCATGGCCCATGCGGCAGGTGCCAACCGGGTGATGGTCGGTTTTGGAGGTGCGGCAGGCATAGTCGAACAGCTCGTCGTCGCTGGCGAGCGACGGCCCGGGCAGCACTTCGCGCAGCACGTAAGGGGCAAGCGCCTTCTGCCGCATGATCTGGCGCGCCAGTCGCAGCCCCTTGATCGACATGGCGCGGTCATAGGGATCGGACCAGTAGTTCGGATCGATCAGCGGGTGGTCGGCCGGGTCGGCACTCTTCAGCCGCACCGTGCCGCGTGAGCGCGGCCGCAGGAAGGCCGAGTTCAGGGTGACACCTGGATTGTTCAGCTTCTCGACGCCGGCCTCGATGCCGGATCCCAAGCCGAGATGGAACTGAATGTCGGGCGAGGCGGCGGTCGGGTCGGCGTACCAGAAGCCGCCGGTCTCGAACAGGCTGGAGGCCACCGGGCCTTTCTTCAGCAGCAGATATTGCAGACCGGCCCAGGCCGTGCGGTGCAGCTTGGCGTAGTTGTCATAGGTGTGATCGCCGGTGCATTCGGCGATGACGAACAAATCGAGATGGTCCTGCATGTTGGAGCCGACGCCGGGCAGGTCATGCACCGGCGTGACGCCGACCGACTTCAGATGGTCTGCGGGGCCGATCCCCGACTGCATCAGGAGTTTCGGCGAGCCGATGGCGCCGGACGAGACGATCACCTCGCGTTCGGCGCGCAGGATTTTCTTCTCGCCGCCCGGCCTGTCGACCACCTCGACGCCGATAGCGCGACCGTTCTCGACGACGATGCGCGTCACCAGCACATCGGTTCGGAGGGTCAGGTTCTTGCGGCTGCGGATCGGCTTCAAATAAGCGACCGAGGCGGAGGAGCGTCGGGCATCCTTCTGGGTCAGCTGGTAGTAGCCGACGCCTTCCTGGGCAGCGCCGTTGAAGTCCGGGTTGAAGGGGATGCCCATCTCCTGGCCGGCACGGAAATAGGCCTCGCAGATAGGTAGCGGCGCAATCGGGTTGGACACGCCGAGCGGGCCCTGGTCGCCATGAAAGTCGTTGGCGTAGCGCTGGTTGTTTTCGGCGCGCTTGAAATAGGGC
>NZ_RZRP01000462.1:0-4984 GCF_003997795.1 Mesorhizobium sp. M7A.F.Ca.US.005.03.2.1
CGAATACTGGACCTGGGAAATGCGCGATGCCGTCGACGCCTATGTGACCCGCGGCGGCCATGCGGCGCGCTTTGCCGGCAATTTCATGTGGCAGACGCGGTTCGAAGACGAGGGCCGCCGGCAGGTCTGCTACAAATATCGCTCGCGTGCCGAAGATCCGGCCTATCTTCCAGACGGCGACGTCACCCGTGCCACCAATTCCTGGGAGGCGCCGGAAATCGGCCGGCCGGGTTCGGCGACCTTCGGGCTCAACGCGACGCGCGGTGTCTATGCCGGCTGGGGCGGCTGTGCACCGCGCGGCGTGCGTGGTTTCCCGGTCTACCGGCCCGAGCATTGGGCCTTCGCCGGCACCGGCATCTACTATGGCGACCTGCTGGGCGCCGACAGCCATGTCTATGGCTATGAGGTCGACGGGCTCGACTTCGAGATACGCGGCGGCCTGCCCTACCCGACTGCGACCAGCGGCGCGCCAGACGGCCTGCAGGTTCTCGCCGTCGGCATGGCATCCCAGGTCGAGGAAAGCGCCGATATCCCGATCGAGGACCAGTTCCTCACCGACGAAGACGGCCGCTTCACCGCCGAAACGCTGTTTGGCGAGGCGAGCGACGCCAATCTGGAAAAGGTCAAACGCGGCAACGGCATGATCGTCAATTTCCCGCGCGGCAAGGGCGAGGTGTTCCATGCCGGAAGCTGCGAATGGGTCGCCGGCCTGCTAAGACAGGACCCGATGGTCGAACGCGTCACGAAAAATGTCCTCGATCGTTACCTCGGAAAGCCCTGACATGTCGAAAGTCCAATCCGCCGTTCAAGAAACCGAAGCCCGGCGAGACTCGCATCTGTTCTATCTGTCCAGCCTGCGCCGGCCGCTGATCGACCGCGCCGAAGGCATCTACATGTGGACGCAGGACGGCCGCCGCTTCATCGATGGCTCGAGCGGCCCGATGGTGGCCAATATCGGCCATTCCAATCGCAATGTGCTCGACGCCATGAAGCGGCAGATGGACCGCGCCACCTTCGCCTATCGGCTGCATTTCGAGAACGAGCCGGCGGAGGAGTTGGCGCGGGAGTTGGCCGGCAAGCTGCCGGAGGGCATGGACCGCATCTTCTTCGTCTCCGGTGGCTCGGAGGCGACGGAATCCTGCATCAAGCTGGCGCGGCAATGGGCGGTCGCCACCGGCCAGGCCAGCCGCTGGAAGGTGATCACGCGTTTCCCCTCCTATCATGGCGGCACGTTGGGTTCGCTCTCGATCACCGGCGACGATGCGCTGGCCGAAACGTTCGAGCCGATGATGCGGGTGATGCCAACCGTGCCGGCGCCGAATGCCTGGCGCGACCGCGACAATCTCTCGATTGAGCAGCGCGGCATCCGCTATGCCGACATGCTGGAGGAGAAGATTCTTGCGGAAGGTCCAGACAGCGTGGTTGCCTTCATCATGGAGCCGATCGGCGGTGCGGCGACCGCGGCGCTGGTGGCGCCGGACAGTTATTATCCACGCATCCGCGAGATCTGCGACCGCTACGGCATCCTGCTCATCCACGACGAAGTCATGAGCGGTGCCGGCCGCACCGGCAAATTCCTCGGCGGCGATCACTGGAACTGCAAGCCCGACATCGTCGCCCTGTCGAAGGGGCTGGGCTCCGGATATGCGCCGCTTGGCGCACTCGCCGCACCGATGCGGCTGGTGCAGCCGTTGCTCGCCTCCGGCGGCTTCCAGCACGGCCACACCTATGCCGGCAATCCGCTGGCCTGTGCCGCCGGCCTGGCTGTGCTCGGCGAAATGGACCGGCTCGACCTGATCGCCAATGCGGCAGCCATGGGCGATGTGCTGATGGACGGGCTTAAAGGCCTGGCGAAGCGGTTTCCGTTCCTTGCCGACGTGCGTGGCAAGGGCCTGCTCACCGGCGCCCAGATGGTCGCCGATCCCGAGACCCTAAAACCGATCGACCAGAACAAGAAAGCCACGCAGCGGCTGCTCGACCTCGCCTATGAACGCGGGCTGATCATCTATGGCCGCAGGGTCAAGGGCGGCGTCGACGGCGACAATTTCATGGTCGCGCCACCGATGATCGTCACGGCCGAGCAGGTCGGCGAGATCATCTCCATCATCGGTGACTCGCTGGAGGTTCTGGCCGCCGAGCTCGACCTGCCGGTCGGAGGCCAGGGGTAAGAAATGGCACCGCGAAAAGTCATCATCACCTGCGCCGTCACCGGCTCGGTGCACACGCCGTCCATGTCGCCCTATCTGCCGGTGACGCCGGACCAGATCGCCGCAGACGCGATCGCGGCGGCGGAAGCCGGCGCCTCGATCCTGCATCTGCACGCCCGCGACCCCAGAGATGGCCGCCCGACCGCCGATCCGGACGTCTACATGCAGTTCCTGCCGCGCATCAAGCAGGCGACCGATGCGGTGATCAACATCACCACCGGCGGCTCGTCGCTGATGACGCTGGACCAGCGGCTGGCAGCCCCTTTGCGGGCCGAACCCGAAATGTGCTCGCTCAACATGGGTTCGATGAATTTCGCGCTGTTTCCGATGCTCGACAAGCCACGGGAATGGCAGCACGAATGGGAACCCAAACTGCTGGAAGCCACGCGCGACACCATATTCAAGAACACCTTCGCCGACATGGAGAGTGTGCTTGAGAGGTTGGGTAAGGGCTGCGGCACGCGCTTCGAATTCGAATGCTATGATGTCGGCCATCTCTATTCGCTGGCGCATTTTCGCGATCGGGGGTTGGTGTCGGGACCGCTGTTCATCCAATTCGTCCTTGGCATATTGGGCGGCATCGGCGCCGACCCGGACAATCTCGTCCACATGAAGCGGATCGCCGACAAATTGTTCGGCGACAGCTACCAGTTCTCGGTGCTCGCCGCCGGCCGCCAGCAGATGCCGCTGATCTCAATTGCAGCAGCCATGGGCGGCAATGTCCGTGTCGGGCTGGAGGACAGTCTCTATGACGGCCGCCAGCTGGCGAAATCCAATGCCGATCAAGTGCGCCGTATCCGTGGCATTCTCGACGGGCTGTCGCTGGAGGTTGCAACGCCCACCGAAGCGCGCGACATGCTGGCGCTCAAGGGCGGCGACCGGGTGGCGTTTTGAGATGCTGATCTGAGATGAACCTGCAATGATTGCCTCGCCCAAAATCCGCCTCCGCCCCGGCCGAGTGGAAGACGTCGAAACCATCCACGCCGCGATCCTGAAACTCGGCACGCATATCGGTGCGCCGGAGGAGATCATTTCGACAGCAGATGATTTGCGCACCTACGGCTTTGGTGAAAAGCCCGCTTTCTCCACCCTGATCGCCGAAGTGGGCGGCGAGTTTGCCGGCCTTTGCCTGCATTTCCCGATCTTTTCGACATGGATGGGGCGGCCTGGCGTCTATGTGCAGGATCTCTATGTCGAAGACCGGTTTCGCGGCCGGAAGATCGGCGAGCGGCTGCTGCGGCACGTTGCGGCGCAGTGCCGGAAGGAAGGCGGCGTCTATCTCCGGCTGTCCGTCGACACCGACAATGAAGGGGCCAAGGCCTTCTACGAGAGGCTGGGCATCGCCTGGTCGAGCTACGAACAGACCCAAAAAATCATCGGCGAGGCCTTCTTTGCTTTCGCCGACGCGCCGGAAAACGGGGATCAGGAATGAAAGCCTTCTATGCCGAGGAACAGAAGCGCCACGACCCCAGGGCCTTTCTTTCGAGCGGCGCGGCACAGCCCAATCCGGAAAAGCCGGAGCGCATCGAGAGATTGTTAGTCGGCGCACTATCTGCGGGTTGCACGATCGAGCGACCTCGGGATCATGGGCTCGGCCCGGCCGCGGCGGTGCACACGCCGGAATATCTGGATTTCCTCGAGCATATCTACGCGCGCTGGCAGCGCATCGAGGGCGCTTCGGCCGAAGTGATCCCGAACATCCATCCGATTGCGCGCAATGGCTCCTATCCGGCCTCGGCGGTCGGCCAGGCCGGCTATCACATGGCCGACACGGCTTGCCCGATCTCGGGCGAAACATGGCAGAGCGCGCTGTGGAGCGCCTGGAGCGCGGTCGAAGCCGCCGAGGCGGTGATATCAGGCGCGCCGGCCGCCTACGCGCTGTGCCGCCCGCCCGGCCACCATGCCTTTGCCGATGTCGCCGGCGGCTTCTGTTTCATCAACAACTCGGCCGTCGCCGCGCAGGTTCTGCGCAAACAAGCCGCACGGGTGGCGATCCTCGATGTCGACCTGCATCACGGCAACGGCACGCAAGGCATCTTCTATGCACGGCCGGATGTGCTGACCGTCTCGCTGCACGCCGATCCGGTGCGCTTCTATCCGTTCTTCTGGGGCCATGCCGACGAGCGCGGCGAAGGGCCCGGCCTCGGCTACAATTTCAACCTGCCGCTGCCGCGCAAATCCGCCGACGCGGCGTTTCTCGAAGCGCTCGAGGTGGCCTTCCAGCGCATCCGTGCCTTTTCGCCCGACGCGCTCGTTGTGGCGCTCGGCCTCGACGCGTTCGAGGGCGATCCGTTCGGCGGACTTTCGGTGACGACGCCTGGCTTCTCGCGCATCGGCGAGGCCATCGCAAAGCTCGACCTACCGACGGTCATCGTCCAGGAGGGCGGCTACCTCTGCGACGAACTCGGCGACAATCTCACGGCGTTCCTCACTGGTTTCGGCGGCAAGATGCGGTGAATGCTCAAGCCAGCGTCAGGAGCGCTGCTGCCTGAGCATGGCGATGACCCGATGCACACTTTCCAGCGTTTCGTCGATTTCGGCTGCCGTGTTGTAGTGAGCAATGCCGATGCGCACGACGCCATGCTCGGCTGGAATGCCGAGCTGGTGGACGATCTCCCAGGCGTAGTTGTGACCGGACCACAGGAAGATATTTTCGGCGTTCATCTGCCGCACGATTGTCTCCGGCACGATGCGCTCGACCGTGAAGGAAACCGTCGGCACGCGATCGCCGAGCCGCTTCGGGTCAGTGATGCCGTGGACGGTCAAGCCCTCGATAG
>NZ_RZRP01000463.1:0-4982 GCF_003997795.1 Mesorhizobium sp. M7A.F.Ca.US.005.03.2.1
AGAAGCAGATTGCCGCGTTGAATGTGTTGTCGGCGAAGGGCAGTTTCGGTCTTGCCCCCTCGCCCACCGACCGGATCCTTGATGTCGGCAGCGGCATTGGCGGCCCGGCGCGCTTCCTGGCCGCCACCTATGGCTGCCAGGTCGATGGTGTCGACCTCACACCAGCCTTTGTCGAGGCATCCGGCCGGCTGACCATGCTCAGCGGCCTTGACGAGAAGGTTCGCTTCCACGAAGCCGACGCGGCGCGACCTCGGTAATCTGGTGAAGCCGATGATTGCCGGGAGGGTTGGTTCGAGACCGCGATGGCATCGACACCCGTTCCGATCGCCCGCTCGGCATCCTCAGGATCGAGGATGCTCTTCAGAATAAGCGGCAGGGTTGTCAGCGAACGCAGCCAGGCAGTATCCGCCCAGGTCGGCATGGCCGCCGCTGCGCAGTGCCAACTTTGAGCACGCCGGTGTTCCGGTCCTTGAAGTATGGCGTTGCGAGGCCGTCGGGAATTATGAATCCTGCCCGGAACTGCCTACGGCGATCGCCTGGCGTCGGCATGTCGACCGTCACACAGATCGCCTTTGCGCCAAGTGCCGCCATGCGCTAAGAGTTGGCCATTAAAACCGCGATTGCTTTGCCAATAGAGCAGGAACCAGACTGGAGACTGGCTCACCGCCACGCCATCCTCGATCGCTGCATCGCCGTGGTCCCCAAAGTGAACACCGCTTCCGCCACTCCGGCGCCGCGCGCCGCCGCCACCTCGCTTCCGGATGCACCAGCCGCAGATATGCTATCGGGGCCAGGATGATCGGATGCGGCAGACTTTGCCCGAAGAGCGTGATCCCGGTATCAAGTCTTGTCACACGCGCAGCACGTGCCGCTTTCCCAAAGGCAAAGAGATACACCTCCTACTGTGTCAGCGCCGTTATCGAGGGGCGCTTGTTGAAGTCGCACTTGCCGGTGACGCTGTAGAAGAAGTCGGCATTTGAACACAACGTCGGCACGGTTGTGCCGCCGTCCTCCCAGGCTTGATAGCTGGCTACACCACAAGGCACGATGGTGAAGATGTCGACCTTCTGCCCAGTCGGGGTCTCGGTCCCCTACAATTCTCAGCATGTTTCTACTCCCGACGGACATTAGCCTTCGCGCATATACCACGCGACGGCAAAGCAAGGTCTGAAGCTATCGATCAATGTTTAATCGTCTCTCGCCGCCATGCCTGGGTCTTTGCCTCCAGGCTTCAGATTCAACAAACAACGCAGTATTGGATCAAAATCTCGCCAGCTACCGGGATTGCTGCAGGCAGACGCCACCGAACTCGAACTCCCAAGATGCAACCACATCTGACGCCGCGGCGTTTGCCGCGGACCTTCGGCTTTCAGGAGAAAGAGGAGCTGCCCTCTCTCCCCCGAGTCCTCACGCCCGAACGCGGATGATCGTCTTTCCCGAACGTCGCTCTTTCGAGTTGAAAGTTGCAACGGCGTCGTCGAGGGCCGCGACTTTGCCGATGTTCGTCCTCAGTGTTCCGTCCCGCACTCGCTGAATTATCTCGTATAGCTGGGTGCGATCGGTCTCGACGACAAAGTCAATCGCCAGGCCATCCGCTGGCCGCACGTCGGTAGGACCGACGACGGTCACCAGCGTGCCTCCGGCCCGGATCAGGGCTGCAGACCGCTTCTGAATGCCGCCGCCGATGACATCGAACACCAGATCGACGCCGCCGACGTCTTCCAGAGAGTCGTTCTCAAGATCGACGAATTCATTTGCGCCGAAGTCGAGCGCCTTCTGGCGGTCTGCAGTGCGTCCGGTGCCGATGACGTAAGCCCCGGCCTCCCTTGCAAGCTGCGTCACCATCGAACCGACGGCACCGGCCGCACCATGCGCGAGCACGCTTTGCCCCGCCTGAAGGCGGCCATGCTGGAACAGCCCCTGCCACGCGGTCAGGCCGGAGATCGGCAGGCTCGCACCCACCGTGAAGTCAACGTCGCCGGGCAGCGGCGCGAGATTGCGAGCTTCCATAGCGACATGCTCGGCGAGCGTGCCATCGCGATGCCAGTCTGCGAGGCCGAATACGCGCTGGCCGATTGACAGTCCCGTGGTGCCGTAGCCGAGCGCAGTGACCACACCTGCGAGCTCATGGCCGAGGATCGATGGCGTCCGGTCACGGAAGGTTCGATCAGCCCAGGTCGAAGGCCACTCCAGTTCGGTGTTGACGAATCCCGCCGCATGAACCTCCACAACAACATCGTTTATTGCCGCCCGCGGCTCGGGCCGCTGTACCAGCTTCATCCCGGCCTCTCCTGCAGCCTGATCCGTTGCTACGATCGCTTTCATGGGAATTATCTCCTCAGTGATTTGTTGGTTCGGGGTAAATTGCAGGCGTGGAAGGTTTTTCGACCTCTCACGCTTTTCCGTTATGCAAAGTCCAGGACATCAGCCACCGGCATGCGCGGCTTCTGCGGCCAGTTGCCGGCTCGCTCCGGTCCGACAGTCAACAGCATCACGGGCACTTCGTCTTCGGCCAGACCAAACTCGACGTGCACCGCCTCGGAGTCGAAACCGATCATCGGCGTCGAACCCAGGCCCAGCGAACGGGCCGCGTAGATGATCGCCGCGGTGCCAAAGGTCGCGGAGCGCACAGCTTCGTCGCGCTGGCGCTGGGGCTGATCGTCATACAGTCCGCGCGCGGGGATTTCCCACTCCGGCACCAGGCGTGCCGGCATGATGCCGGCTTCCACCACGGGCGCTAGACGGTCGGGGACGGTGCTGGCATCGGCCAGCCTACTGATGATGATGAATGTCACGGCCGCGTCGGTGATCGCGGGCTGGTTATTCCAGGCGATCGGACGCAGCCGCGCCTTGGCTTCGGGCGAGCGTACGGCGATGAAGCGCCAGTTCTGCAGGTGGAAGGAGGTTGGCGCGGACGTGCCGATACGCACCAGGTCGCGGATTTGATCGTCGGTCAGCGTTGCGGCGGTGTCGTAGTACTTTGCGGCACTGCGGCTCAGGATGGTTTCGATGACTGCGTTCGTCGCGAAAGCGTTTTTGCTCTTCCTGGTTTCCACGAAGATTTCGGCGGCTGCGCGGGTTGCGGGTCCGGTGGCTAGGCTGATGCAGTTCATTGGATGGCTCCCTTATCAAGTGATTACGGAGCTTAATTTACGAGGATGATTGATTATTTCGAGACTTAGTTAGCTCAATATGATGCTAGAAAGGATCAACTGACGCGTGAGACTCCAGTGCGGCTCGAGCCGATGCGGGATTGTGCGCCAGTCGGCGCCATTCCCCCGGCGTCATTCCCATCCTTTCGGCAAATACACGGCGGAACGCCGAAACCGATTGATATCCGACCGTCTCGGCGACGGTCTCGGTGCTGATCTCTGGCTTTTTTAGCTCGTTGGCTGCCAGACTCATGCGGAGATCAGTCAATAAATCGACGGCGGAGCAACCCAGCCTGTCTTGAAAGTGCCTCATGAATGTAGCCCGCGACATGCCGCACATGGCCGCCAAATCAGGCAGTTTCCAAGACCGCGCCGGATCCCCAAACATCGCCGCGATTGCTGGTGCCAGCCGCGGATGGCCGGCCAAGGCCAACAAGCCTTCGGGCGCTTCTTCGGTTTCGCTCGCCGCGCGCAGTACCAAGGTGAACAGGGCCGACGAAAGCGCGTTGAGAATGGCGCGTCCTCCCGCTCTGTCTCCGGCGGACTCCATTCGCATCAGCCTCACCAGGCTGGCCAATTGGTTGGAAGCAGAGCCGATACCGTTTTCTTCATGGCCGTCCATAGACCGCGCGACAAGGTTTGTGGGCAGGTAGTTACGGATCAACCGATCATGGGGTGGCGCGACGAAAAACCGTCCACACAGCAGGTCGAGCTGCTCGCCCTGGGCATCATTCTCGCTCAGCATCCATCCGGCAGACCCCCAGCGTTGCTGGGTAGGGATTGGTGTTTGCCCACTACCGTCGTGCAGCACATGCGCCGCACCGTGCGGCAGCAACACGATGTCTCCGCTCATCAGCTCCCTTGCTGTTCTCGTCTCCGGATCCTCTAAAATGGCCCGGCCCTTGACGATGACGTGGTAGGGAATTTCGTTCGCGGCAGCCCTGCTCCAGGGGACGCGCCACGGTGCACCGTAGGCGCAGCGGACCTCGAGCTGGCCAGTGACGGTGATCATTTGCAAGAGATGGCTGAGCCAGTCCACTTCAGACATTGGACCTCGAAAACCGGAAATGGTGAAACATCCTATCGCAATTATGGATTGGTTCTGCTTGTTGCCGGAGGCCACCGAGCGTCCACGATCAAGGTCCTTTATTAGACCTCGCCATAACATTCGGCTATCGACCCTTTTTGCGTCCCTACCCGCATCGAACGACAGGGAGTCGGCAGGACGCCGCTCAGCAGAGCGACTGTTTTCAGGAAGGCGCCGGGGTGACTTGAATGGAGGACATTGGGTGCAACGATTTTACCAAGAGCTGGAATGCCGCTGCCGACCGCGAACGCACGATAGTCGTCGGGATTCACAACCCAAGTGCTCGCCTCTTTCCAAAGGTCCAAGCGACTCCGCCTCCTGAGCAAGCCAGCCCGGAGACATGTCTTCCCAGCTGCCGCTCGACCGACGGCGACCAAGGAACGAGGTGGAAACCCAACCCGTTGTCGATCATTGCGAACCGGCCCGAGGCGAGCGAACACCTTTGTCGATAGATGCCAGCCACTTGGTCGCCTTCCGACGCTTTCGCATAGGGCAGACCAGTCTCTGCAGCCAGTCGGGCGCCGAGCGCGTTCACCTCGCGATCGCGTAGCGTGTCGATCAGGTTGCGAGCGAGGATCACGCGTTGGCCTTCGTGCCGTGCGAGGCCCTCCTTGACATG
Source organism: Mesorhizobium sp. M7A.F.Ca.US.005.03.2.1 (assembly GCF_003997795.1). Taxonomy (NCBI): domain Bacteria; kingdom Pseudomonadati; phylum Pseudomonadota; class Alphaproteobacteria; order Hyphomicrobiales; family Phyllobacteriaceae; genus Mesorhizobium; species Mesorhizobium sp. M7A.F.Ca.US.005.03.2.1. The sequence goes on from NZ_RZRP01000463.1 coordinate 4,859, forward strand.
ATGATCGGTGCGATCCTGAAGCGCCTGCTTCACTTGCCTGCCGAAGCCCCCCTCCCCGATTTCGGCGGGTCTGCTCGCGACAAGCTGACGGTCGAGCCAAGTCGCGCCGCCGGCACCGATCTGC
>NZ_RZRP01000464.1:0-4980 GCF_003997795.1 Mesorhizobium sp. M7A.F.Ca.US.005.03.2.1
GAGTATATGAGCCCAGAGACCATCTTCAGCGAATACGCCTACTTCTCTTCGTTCTCGACCAGCTGGGTGGCTCATTCGAAACTTTATTGCGAGACGATCACACGACGCCTTGGGCTTGGCCCTGACAGCCTTGCGGTGGAACTCGCAAGTAATGACGGTTACTTGCTGCAGCATTTTCTGCCACTCGGCGTTCCTGTGTTGGGCGTCGAGCCGGCAGCCAATGTCGCGCGCGCCGCGATCGAGAAGGGGGTGGCCACCTGGGTCGACTTCTTCGGCGTCCGGCTGGCAAATCAAATGGTGGGCGAAGGACTTCGCGCGGACCTCATCATTGGCAACAACGTCCTGGCGCAGGTGCCAGACCTCAACGACTTCGTCGCCGGGGTGGCGATCCTGCTCAAACCGGAGGGCATGGTCACTCTCGAATTCCCACACATCGAGCGGCTGATGGCGGAGAACCAGTTCGACACCATCTACCACGAGCATTTTTCGTATTTCTCACTGTTGACGGTCGACCTGATGGCGGCCCGTCACGGGCTGCGGCTGATCGATGTCGAGGAACTTCCCACCCACGGTGGGTCGCTGCGGGTCTATCTCTGCCACGAAGGCAGTGCCTGGCAGAGGAAGGACAGCATCGCCCAATTGCTCGAGCGCGAAACCAGGCATGGGCTTGGAGAGATGTCGACCTACGCCTCTTTCGGCTACAAGGCGCAGCGCGCGAAGCGTGATCTCTTGGCATTCCTGATTTCGGCCAAGGAAGAGGGCAAGACGATTTGCGGTTACGGCGCGCCTGGCAAGGGAAACACGCTGCTGAACTACTGCGCCATCGGCACCGACTTCCTGGATTTCACAGTGGACCGCAACCCGTACAAGCACGGGCGTTATACACCTGGAATGCACATCCCGATCAAGCCCGTCGACGAAATCGACGAGGCTAAGCCAGACTACATCCTCATCCTTCCGTGGAATCTGAAGGACGAGATCATTCAGCAGATGCGCCATGTCGCCGCTTGGAACGCGAAATTCGTAGTGCCGATTCCTTTCGTGACCGTAATCGATCCGTCGGAGTACGAGAAATGAAAGTCATTCTTTTCTGTGGCGGTCGCGGGACCCGCATTCGCGACTATTCCGAAAGCATCCCAAAGCCGATGATACCGCTCGGCCACCAGCCGATCCTGCGCCATGTCATGCAATGGTACAGTGACTATGGGCATGACGAGTTCGTGTTGTGTCTGGGCTACAAGGCCAACGTGATCAAAGACTTTTTCTTGAACACCCGGCCGCAAACGTTTTCCGATTGCGTGGTTACGCGAGGAGGCCAGGACGTCAAGCTCCTCGGCGACACAATCAAGGACTGGAGCATCACTCTGCTCGATACCGGTATTTGGCGCAGCATTGGAGAGCGCCTGTGGGCTGCGCAGGATCACGTCAGGAACGAGAAGATGTTCCTGGCCAACTATTCCGACGGCCTGACCGATGTCGACTTGGACGACATGATCAGAAAATTCGAGGCCAGCGGCAAGATCGGCTGCTTTCTGGCAGTGCACGCGCCGCTGACTTACCATTTGGCCGACATCGCGGAAGATGGCCGCGTGCGCGAGTTTCGTGCGGCCGAGACATCGGAGATCTGGATCAATGGCGGCTACTTTATATTCCGTCCGGAAATTTTCAACTACATGCGCGACGGGGAGGAACTCGTTGTCGAGCCGTTCAAGCGTCTGATCGATGACAACATGCTGATGGCGTACAAGCACGAGGGTTTCTGGCGTTCAATGGACACGCTGCGCGATTGGCAATCACTCGAAGACATGGTCGAAAAGGGCGACATGCCCTGGAGTATGATAGCCACCGCCGAGAAGAATAGGCGTAGTATGGGGTTGGCCGCATCATGAAGGGGCTTGGTCTCGGGCGTGGCGGCGAGGAACTCTCGATTCTGTGCGTCGGGGCCCATTCCGACGACATTGAGATCGGCGCGGGAGGCACAATCCTCAGTCTGATCGCGTCGGAGGTCAAACTTCACGTCTACTGGTGCGTCTTAAGCGCCGGCGGCCAGCGGTCGGCCGAAGCCAGGGCTTCGGCCGAAGCCTTCCTCGAAGGATCCCATTCGTCCACGATCGACGTTGCGGATTTTGAAGACGGCTATTTCCCAGTTCACAGCCGATCGATAAAGCATTGGCTGATGGACGTAAGATCAAGGGTTCATCCCGACGTGATATTAACCCATGCCAGGTTCGACGCCCATCAGGACCATAGGGAGGTCAACCAACTGACCTGGAACGTTTTCCGCGATCACCTTGTGCTCGAATACGAGATTCCGAAATGGGACGGCGATCTTTGCCAACCCAATGCGTATGTGCCGATTGCAGCCCACGTGCTGGAACGCAAGATCCAACTCCTTCACGAGCACTTCGGGACACAGCGCTCAAAGGACTGGTTCGATCGGGAGACATTCGCCGGGCTTGCGCGGTTGCGTGGAATGGAATGCCGGGCACCCGAGCACTTTGCGGAGGCCTTCACGCTTAGGAAGGTCAAAATATTGTAGCGATAGCCCTCCGGGGTCGCTGTCGCAAGGATTGGTCCCCCAGGACGGCACGACCAGTTCCACGAGAGAGCAGCAACCTGGTCCTCGCCATTGACGAAGTGTCACTTCCGGCTGGTTGCTGGACAGTGAGGCAGGAGTGCTTTGGACGCCTCGCAATGGTTAGTCTTTAGGAACAGGACATATGGGAGCTGGCTATATGCGGGGCGTCCACCACGGGTGTCCAGCGGGACGGAGGTCCCTCAATTGTGCAGCAATCATCCCCCAGATCAGACGCTACGCGAGAGCAAAACGGCCCGCACGATTTAACCAAAGTTAGCGTCTCATTTGCTTCGTCACTCCACAGCCAGAGATCCTTCGGCGAAGAGATCGTTGACCTTGTAAGCGACTTCCGTCCGGTTGGTCGCCTTAAGCTTTTTCATGATGTTGCGGATGTGCACCTTCACGGTGCTTTCTCTCAGGTTCAGCTCATAGGCGATGATCTTGTTCGCCTTGCCGCGTCGGAGCGCCTGGGCGACCTCAGCCTGTCTGAGCGTGAACATGCCTGTCAAAGGTGTTTCAAGGCTGCCTGAATCTATCAGGTGCCGCATGGACAGGACACTACTTGCAGGAACGAAAATGCCTCCTGCCACCGCAAGATTGATCGCCTCGACACAGACGTCGATCCCGACAGAGGTCGGAATGTAGCCACGTGCGCCACATTCGAGAGCCGCCAGTATCTGTGCAAGGTCTTCTGTGTCGGCCAAGATCACCACAGGCACCGACCTGAACTCGGACGAAATGCGCCTGATCTGATCCGCTATGCCATGGTCGGTGACTTTCCGGCCGCCCAGGTTGAAAAGAATGGCTGCAAGGATCATCCCCTCTTTCACGCGCCATTCGTCTATCGAACCCTTGGCCTCGACGGCCATGCCGAGTTCGTGGTCTTCCAAGGCCGATGCCAGACATTCGCGATCTAGCGCCCTTCCGTCCAAGATGAGGAGGCATTCTCTGCCTACTTGTTCATGGACCGTTGCTTTTCCGCCGGACGGAATTCCTGCCGGCTCTACCGAAGTGTATTTATGCAGTTCTACTGTGGAACTCATACTCTAACCCACCCTTTTCCCAACAAAATTCGCCCTGAGGCGGCAATTAGCCCCTCACTCGCCAGTTTCTTCAGAAAGTATAGTAATGCCCACCCGTTCTGAGAGCCTGGCTGGAATTGTCCAACCTGGTGCACCCGCTGTTCCTCATTCCCAGCCAGAACAGCGTGAGTAGCTTATGGGCTATTCACAAGCGGGCGCTAACATAAGTTAATTTTCGGTAAATTTTTGAGCCACGAAATCCCGACGCCTACCGGGAAACGCGAAGCCAGGGCGGCCGCGCCGCGCTTGTGCCGACACAGATACGCGTTGCGAAGGCTCGGGCTGAGGTGGCCACCTGAGGACCATCCTCCGTCAGCAAACACATATCCAGAACGGATCCGGCATTCTGGATCTCGGCTTCCAGCGCGTCGATCAGTCTTTCGACAGCTTTGCTGGCAATATGGCTGTCAGGGTACTTGGCTTTCACAGTGGCGCACTCGTAGATTTCCTTGAATTGCCTGACCCTGCTTGGGTCCGAACATGCGATATACATCGTGGGTGTCATATCGCCTCTCCTCCTTATGGTGGATTCTAGACAACCCGCCCGTTGCCAGCCTTCGGTCCGTCACGCGCATTTCTTAGTGCCGACATAGATGCGGCCATTCAGCCCAGGATCGCATTTTGCGCCGGCCACTGCCTTCACCATCAAGGGCAAGGGCGATGGAGACGAGCGCGTCCGCTACCTCCCTTCGCGGGTGAAGGCTACCCCCTTTGACTCTCTTGCGGGGGATACTCACCTGCCGAAAGATTGGCCATCGGACAGCTTGCTGTATCCGCTCACCGGGAACTCGATCGGCATGCAGGTGTCTTTGCCGGGACTGCTAGTATGCGCGGCTATTTTGCTTGTTGCGTACTATTCAAGGGGAATGCTGATCATTGGCTTGATCGCTTCCCAGGCTTTCGGTGCGACGGCCGTGATGACCCTGAGCTTTCTGGGTGGCTCATCCCCCTTGATCTACACCTTATTCGCGGGCCTGCTCGTCACGGCCGTCGCCGCGAGACGGCGTATCTGGTTTGATCTTGGATTCGTGTTCGGAAGCATCGGGTCGATCTGGGTCCTTACAAGCCTTATGCTTTACGCAATCATCGGATCATGGCTGTTTCCGAGGTTCTTTGCGGGACAGACGACCGTATTCGTGCAGTCCAAGAACCGTGGAACAGTCGTAGAAGATTCATTGGCGCCCGTTTCAGCCAACATTTCGCAGACGGGCTACTTTATTCTTGGTGGCCTCGCCGCGATAGCACTTTGCGCCCTGCTGCTGCACTCCAACCGGATCGATCAAATCAGGCGCGGCTTCTTTTTGTGGTGCGGCCTGCACG
>NZ_RZRP01000465.1:0-4964 GCF_003997795.1 Mesorhizobium sp. M7A.F.Ca.US.005.03.2.1
ACCCGGAGCATACCGATGACCCTGGAACTGACTGCACGCGACCGATCCATGCTCGCCGTCGAGCATGGATCGGTCGCGTGCAGTCAGTTCCAGGGTCATCGGTATGCTCCGGGTCGTGCCCGTCTATGCTGTCCCTGATTGCGGACGGTCTGGCAAGACCCGGTGAGGATCAGTTCGCCGCGATCAACACCGTGCTTTCAGGCGACCAGCGCAGCACGACATCCTGACCTTCTGCCAGCCGTTCCATGCCGGTATTCTGCACAATCACTTTCAACGTCTGACCAGCACGCTCGACGAAATAGGTGCTGTTGCTACCGGCGAAGATGCGCTTGGAAACCTGTCCCTTGAGCATGTTGGCGTTGCCATCCGGTGCTCCGGCATCCCTGGCGATGCGGATGCGTTCGGGCCGCACGGCGCAGCTCGCCCTGGCGCCGGCGGCAAGCTTGGCACCCACACCAGCGGCAATCGCCGTTCCGTCCGCAAGCCTGATGCCATCGCCCGTGCTGTCGCCGCGAAAAATGTTGGCGTCGCCGAGGAAGGTGGCGGCGAACTCGCTCTTCGGCCTGTCATAGATCTCCTCCGGCGGCCCCTCCTGCACCAGCCTGCCGTCGCGCAATATGCCGATGCGGTCGCTCATCGTCAGCGCTTCTTCCTGGTCGTGCGTGACGAAGATGGTGGTGATGCCGATCTCGCGCTGGATGCGCTTGAGCTCGATCTGCATATCGACGCGCAGCGCCTTGTCGAGCGCGCCGAGCGGCTCGTCGAGCAGCAGCACGCGCGGCTTGGTGACGATAGCGCGGGCGAGAGCCACACGCTGCCGCTGCCCGCCGGAGAGTTGGTGCGGCCGGCGGCCACCAAGCTTGCCGAGCGGCACCAGATCGAGCGCGCGCTGCACCTCCGTTGCAATCACCGCCTTGGCCTCGCCGCGCACCGACAGGCCGAAGGCGACATTGTCGGCGACGCTCATATTGGGAAACAGCGCATAGTTCTGGAACACCATGCCGATGCGCCGCTTTTCGACCGGCACCCGCTCGACGCTCTCGCCGCCGATGGTGATGCGGCCCGAATCGGGAAAATCGAAACCGGCAATCTGGCGCAGCAGCGTGGTCTTGCCGCTGCCCGACGGCCCCAGCAGCGCGTAGAATCCGCCATCGGCGAAATCGATGGAGACATTGTCCAGCGCCTTGTGTGCGCCGAAACTGCGCGAGACATCAGATACCTGCACGCCGGCCATTATTTCTCTCCGCCGAATTTGAAGAACCGCGCCGTGAGCAGCATCAGCGCCATCGACACGACAATGATGATCGTCGAGACCGCATTGATCTCGGGCGTGAATCCTTTGCGGATCGCGGCGTAGATTTCCACCGGCAGCGTCGTCTGCCCAGGCGTCGCCAGGAAATAGGACACCACGAACTGGTCGAACGACACTGCAAACGCAAACAGCCCTCCGGCAATGACGCCTGGCATGATCCAAGGCAGCGTGACGCGCCTCGTTACCTGCCACTGGTTGGCGCCGAGCGAGCGTGCCGCCTCTTCCAGCTCCGGCGCGAAGGTCTGCAGCCGGGCCGAGACGACGACGATGACATAGGGCAGCGCCAGTGCGACATGGCCAAGCAGGATCGCATGCAGCCCGCGACCGATGCCGACGCCGAAAAAGAAGATCAGCATCGCCGTGCCGGTGATCAGCCACGGAATGGCGATCGGCGGAAACAACAGCGCCTGCAGGAATTTCTTGCCGCGAAACTCATAGCGATAGAGCGCCAGCGATGCCGCCGAGCCGAGCACGACACAGATGACGGTGGTGATGACGGCGATCTCGACGCTGTTCCAGGTGGCGGCGATCAGCTGGTCGTTCTGCCACAGCGAAGCGTACCATTCGGTCGTCCATTCGAACGGCAATTGGTAGAAGGGCGAGACGTTGAACGACATCAGCGCCATGATGATGATCGGCAGATAGAGGAAGGCGAGCAGCAGACCGATGTAGAAGCGGCCAAGCCATTCGAGGACGGGGGTCGTCGCCATCACGCGGCCCTCCGCAGCACCGGCGACGCCACCGCCAGGATGACCAGCACCACGGCCAGCAGGATGAAGGAAAGCGCGGCACCGAGCGGCCAGTTGAACACGGCGACGAACTGGTCCTCGATGACCGTGCCGTAGAAGGTGCCGGTGCGACCGCCGAGGATGCGCGGCTCCATGAACGAGCCGACGACGGGGACGAAGATCAGGGCCGCACCCGCGACCAATCCGGGCATCGACAGCGGGATGATCACCCGCTTCAGCACCTGTAGCCGTGAAGCGCCAAGCGAACGCCCGGCCTCAATCAGGGAGTCATCGATCGCCTGCAGCGTGAGATAGCAGGTCAGCACCATGTAAGGCACGTAGGAATGCACCAGCCCGATGATGACGGCTGGATAGGAATACATCAGGTCGATGTTGATCTTGAACGGCAGCACGGCGTTGAGCGCGGTGTCGAGAATGCCGCCCTCGCGCAAAACCATCGCCCAGGAAAAGATGCGCACCAGCCCGTTCGACCAGAACGGCAAGATGACGAGCAGGAAGATCGCCTCGCGGCTGCGCCCCTTCAGCACTTTGGCGAGCACGTAAGCGGCGGGATAGCCGATGACGACGCACCACAGCGTCACTTCGAGGCCAAGCCGCAGCGAGGCCAGCAGCAGTGTCAGATAGAGGCTTTGCGAGAAGAAGGTGGCATAGTTGCCAAGGGTGAATGTCCACGGCTTTCCCGACAGCGGCAGCTCGGTCATGAACGAGAAAAAGACCATGGCCGAGAGCGGCAGGAAGATCGCCACCGTCAGCCAGAGATAGGCTGGCGCCAGCAGCGGCAATGCCGATCTCAGCCCGCTTCGCGACGCTGTCGCAGCTGCCATGATACCCTCCCCCAGGATTGAAACGCCAGCCGGCGCGAACCGCCGGCTGGCCGGGATGTTGGCTCTATTTCACGTCGACCTTCAACTGCTGCCACAGCGCCAGATAGGCTTCGCGCTGGGCATCGGTGATCGGCGCCTGGAACTGGATGCGTTTGGCCACCTCGGGGTCGCCCATGACCTTGCGGTTGAAGGCATCCTCGGGCAGCGCTTCCACCGCCTTGGTGTTGGCGGAGACAGGAGCACCGACCTTGGTGACCCATTCGACGTAGAATTTCGGGTCGATCATGTAGTTGATGAAAGCCTCGGCGCCGGCGACGTTCTTGGCGCCGACCGGAATGGAAAACGCGTCGAGCCAGGCGACGGCACCCTCCTGCGGCACGACCAGAGAGACCGGCAATTTGAAATGCGTCTTGGCGCGATCGGCCGAGCCGCTCCAGTAGGTGCCGATGTCGATCTGGTTGGAGGCGACCATCTGGTTCCAGTCGTTCTCCGAACTCCAGAAGGTCTTGATCTGCGGCATCAGCGAGGTGAGCTTCGCCTTGACCGCATCCATATCCTTGATGTCGTTGATGTTCTGGCCCGTTGCGATGGCGCCGAACTGCACCGCTTCGACGGCATCGTCGCGAATGACGACGCGGCCCTTATGGGCGGCATCCCACATCTCGGCGATGCTCGTCGGCGGCTTGTCGAAGGATTTGTCGTTGATCGCGAGCGCGGTGAGGCCCCACACCCACGGCACGCCATAGACCTTGCCGTCATGGACGAGCATCGGCGATCCCGCCTTGTCCTTGCTGATGTCGGCGTAGTTCGGCAATTTGGAGACGTCGATCGGCTGGATCAGTTTGCCGTCCATCGCCTGGTCGTTGAAGGCGGCATTGATCATGACCACGTCGTAGAGACCGGGATTGGTCCGGATCTTGGTCAGCATTTCCTGTTCGGAATTGAAGAAGTCGTTGACGACCTTGTTGCCGGTCGCTTTTTCGAAAGCCTCCACCGCCCATGGTTCGTCGGCGCCGTATCCCTTCCAGTTGAGCACATGCACTTCGTCAGCCTTGGCGGCGAACGCGAGTGCGGAGGTAAAGACGGCAGTCGCCGTCAGCAGAGCAGTCAAGTCGGGCATGCGCATGGTTGGTTCCTCTCTGTGGGTTTGCCCGGTTCCCGGGCTTGTCAGGCTTTCCAGCTGTTATGCATTGGCCTTCTGTGTCCGGCCTGCTCCCGACGGATCGGCGGCATGGCTCAGGAATGTCTGGATTTGGTGGTCGGTCGGCGCCGACGAGCCGCCATGGCGGGTGACCGATATGGCCGCTGCCGCATTGGCATAGCGCGCTGCCTCGAAGGGCGGGATGCCGCGCGCCAGCGCGCTGACGAAAGCACCGATATGGGTGTCGCCGGCGCCATTGGTGTCGATGGCGGTGACCTTGAAGCCGGCAACGGTCTGCGCCGTGCCGTCGGCCAACCTGATATGGCAACCCTTTGCCCCGGAGCGGATGACCACGCCCGCTGCTTTCGGGCAGTGGTCGCCCAGCAGCCGTACCGCGAGGCCCTCGACATCGCCTGGGCCGGCAATCTCGGCGGCTTCCGTCGTGTTGCAGCTCAGCCATGTGGTGCGGGCAAGCACCCGCGACAGGATGGGACGCGGAATGTCCGTGATGACCGGCGTCGGGTCGAAGACGAAGGGAATACCTGTCGGCAGCGCCTCGATCCAATCAGTGAGCGCATCGCGACTCTTGGGGTAGCTCAGCGTGTAGCCGGAGGTGAACACCCAGTCACCCGGTGCCACCGCGACCGGCGCCATCATGTCGAGGCTGAGAACGCTCTCCGCACCAGGCCACGACACGAAGGTGCGTTCGGCGTCGCTCGAAATCATGGCGACGCAGTTGCCGCTGTCCATCACGGGCGATGGCGGCGTCAGTGTCTCGATACCCTCGGCTATGAACGCAGCGCGCAGGAAATCGCCATTGGGCCCGCTGCCGAGTTGGCCGCCGAACACCACCTGCATGCCGGTGCGGCTGGCCGCCACCATCATGTTGAAGCCGCCGCCGGCGACCTGGGCAAAGCTCGATGCCGTCTTTTCCATGC
>NZ_RZRP01000466.1:0-4951 GCF_003997795.1 Mesorhizobium sp. M7A.F.Ca.US.005.03.2.1
GCGCTATAATGCGGCTCATGGAGTGGGGCGAAAGACATGCCGATTACGCTGCTTGACGGAATTCTCGTCGGCTTCACTCTGGTCTCGGCGATGCTCGCCATGGTTCGCGGCTTCTCGCGCGAAGTCCTGTCCGTCGTCTCCTGGGCAGCGGCGGCAGCGGCGGCGTTCTTCTTCTACAAGCCGGTCGTGCCTTACCTCGCTCCCTACATCGAGAATGAAAAGGTGGCCATGGCGGCCGCCGCCGGCGTGGTTTTCATCATCGCGCTGATCGTCGTCTCGGTCATCACCATGAAGCTCGCCGACTGGATCATCGATTCCCGGATCGGCGCACTCGACCGGACGCTGGGTTTCCTTTACGGCGCCGCGCGCGGCATCCTGGTCGTTGCCGTCGCCCTGCTGTTCTTCAACTGGCTGGCCGGCGCCAAGGCGCCAGCCTGGGTCACCGAGGCCAAGTCGCGGCCGCTGCTCGAACAAATCGGCGCCAAGCTCGAAAGCCTGCTGCCCGAGGATCCGGAAAACGCGATCCTCAAGAAGCTCAATCCGAATCAGCCGGCCGCCGAGACGCCAGCTGCTCCGGACGCACCGGCGGCGGATGCTCCGGCGGGCGGCGACGATACCAACACGCCGGCGCCTGACGACAATGACGCAACACCACCGGCGAACAACGCCCCGGCCGCTCCGGCACCGGCGGCACCGGCAAACTGACGCCGAAAAACGGCGTCAGGATCTGACGATGGTGTGAACGACTGCACGGCCCGCGTTGCTTTCGGCGCGAACCCGCATTATATGGCGATTTTAGCGGAGCTTAAGATGGCAGACGCAGACGACGTGCTTTCCGCCGAGGCCGACGACCATTTCCACGACGAATGCGGTGTGTTCGGCATTTTCGGCCGGCAGGACGCTGCGGCCATCGTTACATTGGGCCTGCATGCGCTGCAGCATCGCGGCCAGGAAGCGGCCGGCATCGTTTCCTATGACGGCAGCCAGTTCCATGTCGAACGCCATGTCGGCCTGATCGGCGACACCTTCACCAAGCAGCGCGTCATCGACAGCCTGCAAGGCAACCGCGCCATTGGCCATACGCGCTACGCCACCACGGGCGGCGCCGGCATGCGCAACATCCAGCCCTTTTTCGCCGAATTGGCCGATGGCGGTTTCGCCGTCGCCCACAACGGCAATCTGACCAACGCCATGACCGTGCAGCGCGCGCTGCAGAAGCAAGGCGCGATCTTCTCCTCCACCTCCGATACCGAGACGCTTTTGCACCTCGTCGCCACCAGCAAGGAGCGCGATTTGAACTCGCGTTTCATCGATGCGGTGCGGCAGGTCGAGGGCGCTTTTTCCCTGGTGGCGATGACGGCCAAGAAGATGATCGGCTGCCGCGATCCGCTCGGCATCCGGCCGCTGGTGCTGGGCGATCTCGACGGCGCCTGGATCCTGGCCTCCGAAACCTGCGCGCTCGACATCATCGGTGCGCGTTTCGTGCGCGACCTGAAGCCCGGCGAGATGGTCGTCGTCACGTCCAAGGGCATCGAGAGCCTGTTCCCCTTCGAGCCGCAGAAGACCCGCTTCTGCATCTTCGAATATGTCTATTTCGCGCGGCCGGATTCCTCGGTCGAAGGCCGCAACGTCTATGAGGTGCGCAAGCGTATCGGCGCCGAGCTGGCGGTCGAAAGCCCGGTCGAGGCCGACATCGTCGTGCCGGTGCCGGACTCGGGCACGCCGGCGGCGATCGGCTTCAGCCAGGCGGCCGGCATTCCCTTCGAGCTCGGCATCATCCGCAATCATTATGTCGGCCGCACCTTCATCCAGCCGGGCGATTCGATCCGCCATATGGGCGTCAAGCTGAAGCACAATGCCAACCGCCGCATGATCGAAGGCAAGCGCGTGGTGCTGGTCGACGACAGCATCGTGCGCGGCACCACCAGCCAGAAGATCGTGCAGATGGTGCGCGACGCCGGCGCCAAGGAGGTGCATATGCGCATCGCCTCACCGCCGACACGCGCCTCCTGCTTCTACGGTGTCGACACGCCGGAGAAATCGAAGCTCCTGGCATCGCGCATGTCGATCGAGGAGATGGCCGAGTTCATTCGCGTCGATTCGCTTGGCTTCCTCACCATTGACGGGCTCTACCGCGCGGTCGGCGAGGCCAGCCGCGACAACGACCAGCCGCAATTCTGCGATGCCTGCTTCACCGGCCAGTACCCGACCCGCCTGCTCGACTTCGAAGGCCACGACAATGTGCGCACGCTGTCGCTGCTGGCGACAAGCGGGACGTAGGCCGGACCGCCATCAGCGTTAGTCAATTCCCGGAATCCATCGCATGACCCTCGACCTTTCCGGCCGCGTTGCGGTCGTCACCGGCGCCTCGCGCGGCATCGGCTATTTCATCGCCAAGGAATTGGCTGCCGCCGGCGCGCATGTCATTGCGGTGGCTCGTACTGTCGGCGGGCTGGAAGAGCTCGACGACCAGATCAAGGCGGCCGGCGGCCAGGCGACACTGGTGCCGCTCGACCTCGCCGACATGGCCGGCATCGACCGCCTGGGCGGCGCCATCCACGAACGCTGGGGCAAGCTCGACATTCTCGTCGCCAATGCCGGCGTGCTCGGCGTCATCTCGCCGATCGGTCATGTCGAAGCAAAAACCTTCGAGAAGGTGATGACCATCAACGTCACCTCGACCTGGCGGCTGATCCGCTCGGTCGACCCTCTGCTGCGGCTCTCCGATGCTGGCCGCGCGATCATCCTGTCTTCCAACGCCGCGCACTCGGCGCGCGCCTTCTGGGCACCCTACGCGGCATCCAAGGCCGCGGTGGAGACGATGATGCGCTCCTGGGCGCATGAGACGCAGAGCCTGCCGCTCAGGGTGAACGCCGCTGACCCCGGCGCCACCCGCACCGCCATGCGGGCCCAGGCAGTGCCGGGCGAAGATCCCGAGACGTTGCCGCATCCCTCCGAGATCGCCAAGCGGATCGTGCCGCTGGCCAGCCCGGGGCTGAAAGAGACCGGATTGATCTTCCAGGCCAAGCACAATCGCTTCGTCGCCTATAGGCAGCCGGAATAAAACTTGAGCCTTTTTTTGACGCATGTCGGTTTCCCAAAAACCGCTGCGCACTTTTAAGCGACATGCGTAGGGATTAAACAGGCCTCCGGAAACGTTTCTTCGACGTAGTCGAAGCCCAAACCGGAGGAACCACCATGCGCAAACTGCTTCTCGCCACCGCGGCCATCCTGATCGCAGCCGCGGGCGCCGCTTACTCGCAAGATGCCAAGATGAGCTTCTTCGTCACCAGTGTCGGTTCCGGCAAGGGTGCCGACCTCGGCGGCCTCAAGGGTGCCGACGCGCATTGCGCATCGCTGGCGGAAGCCGCCGGCGTCACCGGCAAGAGTTGGGCTGCCTATCTGTCGACCAGCGACACTGACGCCCGCGACCGCATCGGCAAGGGGCCGTGGGTGAACGCCAAGGGCGTCAAGATCGCTGACGACGTCGCCTCGTTGCACAGCGATGCCAACGGCATCACCAAGCAGACGGCGCTCAACGAGAAAGGCGAAGTGGTCAACGGCCGCGGTGACACGCCGAACCGCCACGACGTGCTGACCGGCTCCAAGCCCGACGGCACCAAGATCGCCGACCAGACCTGCGGCGACTGGACGATGAGCGGGGCGGAAGGCGCCGCGATGATGGGCCATCACGACCGTACCGGCCTCGACGATTCGGCAGCCGCCAAATCCTGGAATTCCTCGCACGCCTCGCGCGGCGGCTGCAGCCAAGAGGCGCTGAAGGGCACCGGGGGCGATGGCTTGTTCTATTGTTTTGCCACCAACTGAGCCGATTGCGCTTCGAAATCGGGCTGGGAAACCCGCCGTCACATCACGCGGCTGTGATTTGGCGGCGGGAAGCTGTGCGGCGGTCATGCTTTCGTCATTTCCTTGGAGTTGGTAGGGTCACCGCGACTCCCACAACAAGCGCCCAACTGGCAGAACAAGGAAATCCCCATGGCTACGACCGCAGCAGCGTTGGTCTGGTATCTGGTAATCGCCGGTCCGCAAGGCGGCATGGTCGTGCTGCCCAGCACCTTCGACAAGCGCGAACAATGCACCGCCGCCATCACCGAATATCAGAAGCAGCCGACACCGGCCGGCTGGTCGGTGCAATGCGTGCCGAGCGCCTCGCCCTTCACCGACGAGGGTGACGCCGAAGAACCGTCAGCACAGTAGGCGTCAGCGGCGTGCGCTGACCGTCAGTTCCGGCTTCTGGCTGATGGTCTGGAATACCACGCAATAACGCTCGGTCAGCTTCAGCAGCGAGTCTATCCGCTCCTGCGGCTCATCGGTGTCGAGGTTGAAATTGAGCCGGATGGCGCGAAAGCCGACCGGCGCATCCTTGGCGACACCGAGCGTGCCGCGAAAATCGAGATCGCCTTCAGCCTCCACCGTGGCGGCGCCGAGTTTGAACTCGAGCGCCGTCGCCACCGCCTTCAGCGTCACCCCGGCGCAGGCGACCAACGCCTCCAGCAGCATGTCGCCCGAGCAGAGCTCAAGGCCTGAGCCGCCTGTTGCCGGATGCAGGCCGGCGATGGCGAGCGCCCTGCCCGTCTCCACCTTGCAGGCAACCGACTGGTCGTCGATCGAGCCCTTGGCGCGAAGCGTGATCATGGCCTGCGAAGCGTCGTCACGATAGGCCTGCTTCAGCGGCGCCTGCATGGCCTTCAGTTCGGTCGCATCCATCCGCTTTCCCCTTTCGTCGACTGCTTGCGTCACCGGCATGCGCCGTCCGGTCAAGATTTGCGCCGATCACCTTGGGAAGGCAATGCCATTCCGCAACAGGTGCCAGCCGCCTACACCGATATCCCAAATGGGACATTGACGGACAAGGTCCCAAAAAAGTCTGATCCGGGCAAGTCATCACTCCATTTCCCGGCGGTCCCCGATGCCTCGAACCCTCTCGACA
>NZ_RZRP01000467.1:0-4935 GCF_003997795.1 Mesorhizobium sp. M7A.F.Ca.US.005.03.2.1
GACCGGGCCTGACGGCGCGCTGACCCGGTTGATCGGTTCCGGCTCGCTCGGCTCGATGATTTTCTGGGGGCCGCCCGGCACCGGCAAGACCACCGTGGCGCGGTTGCTCGCCGGTGAAACGAGTCTCGCCTTCGAGCAGATATCGGCTGTCTTTTCCGGCGTCGCCGACCTGAAAAAGGTGTTCGAATCAGCCAAATTGCGCCGTGCCAATGGCCGCCAGACCTTGTTGTTCGTCGACGAGATCCATCGCTTCAACCGCGCGCAGCAGGACAGTTTCCTCCCGGTCATGGAGGACGGGACAGTCGTGCTGGTTGGCGCCACGACCGAAAACCCGTCCTTCGAACTGAATGCCGCTTTGTTGTCACGCGCGCGCGTTCTGGTCTTCCATTCGCTTGGCGAGGAGAGCATCTCCAAGCTGATGGCGCGGGCGGAGGAGACCGAGGGCAGGGCGCTGCCGCTCGACGACGAGGCGCGGGCCATGCTCATCCGCATGAGCGATGGCGACGGCCGCGCCTCTCTTACCCTGGCAGAGGAAGTCTGGCGAGCAGCCAAGCCCGGCGAGGTCTTCGATCCCGAGGGTCTGCAGCGCATCGTCCAGCGCCGCGCGCCAATCTACGACAAGGGCCAGGACGGCCATTACAATCTGATCTCGGCGCTGCACAAATCGGTACGCGGTTCAGATCCTGACGCGGCTCTCTACTATCTCGCACGCATGTTCGATGCCGGCGAGGATCCGCTCTATCTAGGCCGCCGGCTGGTGCGCATGGCCATGGAAGACATCGGCCTTGCCGACCCGCAGGCGCTTGTCGTCGCCAATGCCGCCAAGGATGCCTACGACTATCTCGGCTCGCCCGAAGGCGAACTCGCCTTTGCCGAGGCCACCGTCTATCTCGCCACCGCGCCCAAATCCAACGCCGTCTACAACGCTTTCAAGGCCGCCACGCGGGCCGCCAAGGAACACGGCTCGCTGCTGCCGCCCAAGCACATCCTCAACGCGCCGACCAAGCTGATGAAAGAGGAGGATTACGGCGCGGGCTACCGCTACGACCATGACGAGCCGGATGCCTTTTCGGGGCAGGATTATTTTCCGGAGAAGATGGGTCGCCAGACCTTCTATGATCCGCCCGAGCGCGGCTTCGAGCGCGATATCAGGAAGCGGCTCGATTATTGGGCAAAGCTGCGCAAAGAGCGGGAATAGCCGGGTTGCGTGAGGCTATTGACCAGATCCGCCAGGCAGCCAGCCGGCCGCGGTAGCAGGGCCGTTGTGTGGTAACCCAAAAAACCTTATCAAGGCGCACGACCGGGCGGTGGCCATTGCCTTGATTTGGGCACCTCATTCGCAACAGGATCGCGCTTGGCGCGTGGAAAAATGACAAAAAATCTTCGCAAATCCCTTCGCAAATTCGCCATTGCCATCCCGCTTCTCGCCCTTGGCTTCTATTTCATCCCCATCCTGACGACGATCTTCATCGTCTGCGGCCTGATCGACGTGCTGCGCAACGACCGCAAGGATCTGTCGCTGTTCTCAGGCTATTTTCTCGGCAACGGCCTGTTCACCTGGCTGCTTTCGCCGTTCAACCTGCTGGTCGACCTCTTGTGCTACAGAAATCCTGGCGTGTGGAAGCTGGATCAGTTTCCCGCCGACTATCAGCGCGAGGTCAACGAGGTCCTGGATATCTTCAAGGCGCGCAGGGATGAGATCATCGCCGATATCGATGCCAATTTCGGCGCCGGCCGGCGCGGCATGTATGTCTACCAGTGGTACGGCAAGCACAGGATCGACAACGTCGCCGAGTTCAACAAGGATTTCAAATACATCAAGACCATCGCCGTTTCCGTCTTCAGCAAGCGCGAATCGACGTCCTGGCATTTCGGCCCGCTGCGGCTCAGCTTGCGCATTCTCTACAATCTGATCCCGGTGAAGTCGGAGATTTTCGTCGAGTGCGGCAACGTCAAGAATTACTGGTACGACAATCCGCTGTTCATCTTCGACGACACGCTGCTGCATCGCTCGGTCAACGAGTATGACGGCCGCCGCTACTGCGTGTTCATGGACATTATCAGGCCATCCCCGGTTCCCCGCCTCATCGCGGGTATGCTGGCCATCGTCTCGGTGAGCGTCGAGCGCATCAATTCCATGTTCTACAAGAACTGGAAAATGATCGGTTCGACCAAGCCGAAGAATGCCGGGACGACCTGAGCTTTGGAAAATCGGCGCTGCCGGCCCTGCCGGCAGCGTCTGGGTGCTCTGCATGTGAGACTTGGCCAATCCTTGTCGGCCGCTCATGCGCCGGATCCTGGCTGCATTAAACGGTAGTCCGGGCTGGCTTTGATAGTTCTGCCTCTTCTCCTTCTGGCGGCCGCAAGTGACGATGAACAAATCTCTCGGATTTTGGGCAACGACATATGTGTGTACCGCTCTGCTGGGAGTTGCTCTTGCTCTCATCTATGTAGGGCTTGAACAGCCTGTCTATTACTGGGACTTCGCTGCCTATTTCGACACGTTTAGCCGGCAGGGCACGCTCTTGGTTCAGAGCCCTCTCGAGTGGCTCAGCCATTTGAGGACCTCGATCGCCACCGATGACTACAGTGCGGCGATCCTGGTGCCGCTGATGCCGTTTCACATCATTTTTGGCGATTCGAGGTTTTCCTACATCGCCGGAATAGTCGCTGTTTACCTGGTTCCGACCGCTCTTCTCATCGGCAGAACAAGCTATCTGGAGGCGGCGACCGGGACGCCTTCATGCCGAAGCTGGCTCACCGTATGGATTGCGGCCTTTCTCTACACGCCCTTCTGGGCGGCGACGCTTCGTGGGTTGCCGGACATTGCCGGCTGCCTCGCGCTTTGCGCGGCAACCTATTTTCTCTGGAAATCGAGGTTCCTGACCCATGAACCGGTGATCAGCGGAATGCGTGTCGGCGTATGCCTGTGGTTGGCATTCGTGCTGCGCCGCTGGTATGCCTATCCCGTCATCGGGGTCGGAACTTCCGCGGCCTTCTTCTGTTTTCTGCAGGTCGCGAAAGACCGCGACGTCCCGGCACTCCGCAATGCCGCCGTCGGGGGCCTGTGTGTGATCCTCGTGGTTGTCGGAGCCGCGCTGACCTCCCAGCAACCTCTGATCCTCAAGATACTGGGAACCAGCTATGGCGACCTTTACAGCGGATACAAGACAAGCTTCGTTTCACAGGTTGACCAGGCAGGATCGCGGCTCAGCTATGTGAACTGGCTGTTGATCGTATTCGGCCTTTGCATCTCCATCATACGCCAAAACAGATTTTCCCTGTTCTGTGCCGTTGCTTCGGTACTTACCTTCTTCCTCTTCACCCGCATGCAGGACCCGGATCGCCACCATTCGGTGCCAATGTTTCTTTGGCTTTTTCCTGCCTACGCCCAGGCAATCGTTGCGATCGTTTCGATGCCGGCGCTGAGATCGCGATGGTCGACCGCCGCGATAGCCGTTGCCGCCGTGCTGGCGTTTTTCGGTACTTTTTTCCCGATTGGCCGCCAGGTGCTGTCACCGGTCAGCTACGTCTTTGCCAGGGAAGCCACGCTCCCGCTGCAACTCGACAATCTTCCAGAATACAGGCGCCTTATCGATGACCTTCTTGGAAAGATGGGACCTGGGGACCGGTTGTCGGTATTTGCGTCCAGCGGGATCATGAGCGACTCATTGCTCTATGAAATGGACAAGGACCTTTACCCCCGCATCGAGTGGGCTTGTCAGGTCGATAGTCGCGATCGGTTCAGACCGGCGGCGTTGAAGTCCAAATACGTTGTCGTGACCGATCCGCCCGTTACCCATCTGCAGCCGGGTGCGCAGCTCTGTGTCTCGATACCGGACCAATACATTGTCGAGGGCAAAGGCATCGGCGCTGCATACAGGCGCATCGCGGCGTACCAGCTGTCCGGCGACGTCAAGGGCTACCTCTACGAACAGGTGCGCCCTATCGGAAAAACGGAGATCGATGACCTCTATAACGAGTTCAGGAAAAAATATCCGGGATGGGCAACGCCTGAGTGGTGACGAGCTCGGCTGATCCGTGCGCTTGCGCCCACAGCGAGGGATTGACCGGGCAGCCCTGCGGGGGCAGTAAACGGTCATGTTCAATCTGTTTCTCGTCGTCGTCGGTGGCGGCATCGGTGCCGGAATTCGTCACCTTACCAACATCGGCGCGCTGCGTTTTGTCGGCCCCAACTATCCCTGGGGCACGATGGCCATCAACGTCATCGGCTCCTTCGCCATGGGGCTGTTCATCGCCTCCATGATGCGCCGTGGCGGATCGAACGAGGTCAGGCTGTTCGTTGCCACCGGCATTCTTGGGGGCTTCACCACCTTCTCAGCCTTTTCGCTCGATTTTGCGACGCTGTGGGAGCGGGGAGCCACGCTGCCTGCGCTGGGTTATGCCCTTGCCAGCGTCATTGGCGCCATTATCGCCCTGTTTCTGGGACTTTGGCTCGCAAGAAGCCTGCCTTAGTGCTATTGCCGCGCCAAGAACAGGCCGAGCTTGGCTCGGGAAACGGATAAGCGACAAAAAACATGGCAGGCGTTGAACAGATCACGGTGGAAGCCGGCGAGGCGGGCATGCGGCTCGACCGCTGGTTCAAGACCCATTTCCCGGGCCTTGGTTTCGGCCATTTGCAGAAGCTTCTGCGCTCCGGCCAGATCCGTGTCGACGGCGGCCGGGTCAAGGCCGACACCCGTGTCGAGCCCGGCCAGATGGTTCGCGTCCCACCGCTCGAGGTTGACAAGAAGGGCGAGAGTGCGCTGACCGGCCACTCGATCCGCAACCAGGGCGATGCCGATGTCCTGTCGAAAATGCTGATCCATGAAGACCCTAAGGTTTTCGTCTTCAACAAGCCGGCGGGCCTTGCGGTGCAGGGCGGCTCGGGCGTCACCCGCAATGTCGACGACATGCTGGAGGCCTGGCGCAACC
>NZ_RZRP01000468.1:0-4935 GCF_003997795.1 Mesorhizobium sp. M7A.F.Ca.US.005.03.2.1
TAATGGCGCCGGCATTGCGGATGCGCTCGACGAAGAAATCGTCCTCCTGCGGCACGAAATCGGCGAAGATCGGCGAGCCGAAAGAGGTCCTGAGGCCCGTGGTCGAGGCGAGGTCCTTGATGGCCATCGGCAGGCCGAAGAGCGGGTTGGTTTTGGCTCGCGTTGGGCTGGCATCGGCCGCATCGGCTTCGCGCAGGATATCGGCGCGATCGCGCAAGGAGACGATGGCGTTGACCAGCGGATTGACCGCCTCGATGCGGTCGAGGAATGCCGCCACCACCTCGCGCACGCAAAGCTCCCTCTCCCGGATCGCGCCGGCGAGTTCGACTGCGGACAGGCGGCAGACGTCGCCTGCCGGTGGCACGGCATGTTTTGTTTGAGGACGCAGCATTTTAATGGGTTTCCTGCAGCGCCTGATCGACGTCTTTGGCGAGCGGGATCGCCGGTTGGGCGCCAGGTTTCAGGCAGGCCAGCGAGCCGGCCGCGCCGGCGCGCGCCAGCGCCTGTTCGAGCGTGAGGCCCGACGACAGGCTGGCGGCGAAATAGCCGCAGAACGTATCGCCGGCGCCGACCGTGTCGACGGGGACGATCTTGCGCGCAGCAACGGCCAGGAACTCGGTCGGTGTCGCCGCCATCACGCCATCGCCGCCGAGCGTGACGACGACGGTGCGGCCGGTCTTTCCGGCAAAGTCGCGCATGCGCACCGCCCGATCGCGGCCTTGCAGCGACAGCGCTTCGCCATACAGGTCGAACTCGGTTTCGTTGGCGACGACATAGTCGGCCTTGCCGAGAAAGCCGGCTGCTTGCGCCTGGAAAGGTGCTGTGTTGAGCACCGTGATGGCGCCGGCCGCCCTTGCCTGGTCGAGGGCGGCATCGACGGTGGCCAGCGGAATCTCATTTTGCAGCAGCACGACGTCGCCTTTTTTCAGAAAGGCCTTGGAGAGATCGCCGGGCCCCACGGAAGCGTTGGCGCCCGGCACCACGGCGATGATGTTCTCGCCGTCGTCGGCGACCATGATCAGTGCCGTGCCGGTCGAGGCGTGAGTCTCGGCAACGCCGGACAGGTCGACCTTGCCGTCGCGCAGCAATGCCAGTGCCTCGGCGGCGAAGCTGTCCCTGCCGACGGCGCCGACCATGCGCACCGAGGCGCCGGCGCGTGCGGCGGCCAGGGCCTGGTTGGCGCCCTTGCCCCCGGGCGCGGTGGTGAAGGCCGAGCCGCCCACCGTCTCGCCGGGGCTCGGCAAGCGGTCGACCTTGGCGATAAGGTCGAGGTTGATCGAGCCGATGACGATAATCAAGCAGGGCCTCCTGGCAACGCAAATTCAAAATGCCGGAGCGTCTTCGTGCGTCCGGGCGAACGCAGATCGTTCCGATTGCGTGGAAGCTAACCTGTAAGGCCGCAGCTTGCCAGACCACGCGCATGGTCCAGCCCGATTTGAGTTGTCGCGGCCTTATTCGCAGCGCACGGTGACCGTGCCCTGATAGTTGCCGGCGGGAAAGATACCGCCCGACTTGGTGGCGGTGAGGTCGACCTGCATCGCGTGGGTGCCGTTGGCAACCCTCTGCGGCACACTTCCGTTGACATCGGCCCCCGAGCCATCGAGGCGGAAGACCGAAGCGAACGTCACGTTGGTGCCACCGCCGCTCGGCGCGGACGAGAATGCGGCAGGCGCCGGCGCCGAAACCGAATAGCAGTCAAGCAGGTTGAGTATTGAGCATAACAGGGAGCTTGCCACCACGGTGGCGCTGGCGCTCGATCCGCCTGCCTGTTTGGAGCCCAGTATGCTGATGGCGGGACTGGCCTTCATCGTTCCGGACGCCCCGACCATGATGGTGCAGGTGCCGATGATCGCCGCCTGCATCGGAAGGCAGGAACCGGCAAGTGCCGCCATCGCAAACAGCGCGCGGCTACTGCTTCTTCTTTTTCTTGCCATCGCCATTTCCGGTTCTGATGCTCCAGCCTTCGTTGGCCCACCCCGGTGATGCGGTCGCGGGAGCGGTGGCGGCAATACTCGCCGTCTGGCCGTCGGTGCCGAGGCCCATTTTGAGGAGCTTCAGCTCCAGCTGAAGGCGCTCGACCTCAAGCTCGTAGAGACGGCTGCAATCGACGCGCTTGGGCGTACGCCCGATGGGGATCACCACGCGGCCGTAAGTGGCGACATCATTGTCGGACTGGCTGTTGCCTCTGATGACGCCGAGATCGACATAGGCGCCGGAGCCGGAGACGGCGGAACGGCAAGTGGTGCCATCCGCGGCATGGACCTCGTCCTGGCCCTGGGGCAAGGTGACGCCGGGCAGGTTGAAGCCGCTTTCGTTCTGGTTGAGGTTGTAGACGTCCTCGGCCCCGGCCGGCGAGGCACCCGCCCAAACAGCCGCGAGCGCCAGTGTCAGGACTTGCGGCGCCCAAAAAACTTTCCGCATATCTGTGCCCTTATCTGCGTCTGTTGATTGGGAAAGGGGATGCTTTCGGTACAGATACGCACTTTACGCTCGGCAGCGCCGCCGAAAGGCACAACCACAAGGACAGAACGGGAGGCCTGGGAGGCCAGTTGGAAGACATTTGGAGAGACCCTGGCATCTACCGGCTGGAAATCCTGATCGTAGACGTGAATTTCGACCCGGATGTTGCGGTCGTAGGGATTGGCGGGGAAGACGCGAACCGCAAAGACGTCGGTGAAGCTGTTGATCTCGCCACGCATCGGCGACATCGACTGAGCCTTGGCGGCAACGGGCGCCAATCCGACGGCCAACGCCGTCGCCAGGATTCGAGCATGTTTCACGACCCCTCCTTCGCTCGCGTCATTCGCAGCGCAGCGTTACCGTTGCCTGATAATTGCCGTTGGCGAAGCGATTGCTGCCGCCCTTGGTTCCGGCAAGGTGAACCGAGACGAGATCTGCGCCGGGGGTGGTGATGCTGGTTGTCGAGCCGGTCTCGACGATGGAATGCGCGCCGGCGGCGGAGTAGGTGGGTGTCCAGGTCGTCGACGTGCTGTCGGCGGATGGCACCGTCATGGTGGTGACCGGGTCGACGCTCAGCGACACACCTCCGGTCGTCGTCAGCGTCACGGTTCCAGCCGAGCCGCCGCTGTTGTGGGAGCTCAGGGACTGGAGATCGGGACTGGCCGTCATCGTACCGTTGGTGGCAACGACCAGCGTGCAGGTGGGCGCGATCGTGCCGTTGAAGATGACATTCTGCGTCGTGGCCAACGCGGCCTCGTCGACGCTGGCAACCAGCAGAGCTGCGCCGCAGGCGGCGCGAAACAATGTCATCGAGACCTCCTATCAAGCCGGATCGTCCGGATTAATATGAGAGCATCATCACTTTATCGTGGTTAATTTAGAGTTACCTAAAATAACGCCTCAAAAATAACAACTACAGGAACCGGAGGTTGCCCTCGGTTGCAAAAGCGGAACCACAGCGTAAATAGCGCTTATACTTGATAGCGCCGATAGAACCATGTTTTTCTTCGCAATATCGAGAAAAATCGATATTACGATACCTGCCCGGCTTCCCAACCCAGAATGGCGCGCTTGCGGGTCAGGCCCCAATGATAACCGGTGAGGTCGCCTGATTTGCCGATGGCGCGGTGACAAGGCACCACGAAAGAGAGCGGATTGGCGCCGTTGGCCGCACCGACCGCACGGCTGGCGGACGGGGCGCCGATGCTGGCCGCAATCGAGGAATAGGTGCGGGCCTTGCCCATCGGGATCTTGAGCAGCGCCTCCCAGACGCGAACCTGGAAGTCGGTGCCGATCATGACGACATGCAGCGGCTGGTCGGGGCGCCACAGCGTCGGGTCGAAGATACGGGCGGCATAGGGGCCGGTGGCAGTCATGTCCTCGACGTAGATGGCGTTCGGCCAGCGGCTGGACATGTCGGCGAAGGCGGCGCGTTCCTCGCCGGGGTCGCTGAAGGCGAGGCCGGCGAGCCCGCGCTCGGTGGCCATGATCAGGGCGGTACCGAACGGCGAGGAATGGAAGCCGTAGCGGATGGTGAGCCCGGCGCCGCGTGTCTTGTAGTCGCCCGGCGACATCGCCTCGTGCGTGACGAACAGGTCATGCAGCCGGCCGGGGCCGGACATGCCCAGTTCGAATGAGGTCTCGAGCAGCGGCATGCCGGAATCGAGCAGCCTGCGCGCATGGTCCAGTGTCACCGCCTGCAGGAAGGCCTTGGGCGACAGGCCGGCCCAGCGGGTAAAGAGTTTTTGCAGGCCGGTCGGCGTCTCGCCGACCTCCTCGGCCAGCTCTTCGAGGGAAGGCTGATCACGATAGTCGAGACTGATCTTCTCGATGGCACGGCGCACGATCTCATAATCGCTGCCCTCAGGCGTGATGTCCTTTTTGAGGACTGCGGTGTGTGTGCTCATGGAACTGTCTCCTTGGGCCGGAATATCGCCCCTCGGGGCGTCGATCGCCACCCGAAACTTGCCTTCTTGCGGCGCATACCCGGATAGGCACCGGATTCGAGCCCTGGAATCGCTCGCGGCTGGCTCAGCGTGCCTTGGCGGCCGCCAGCGCGCGCGAAAAGGCGGTGGCAAAACTCTCGCGGGAATCGGGGTCCAGGAACGATCCGATCGGCACGTTCTGGCCTTCACCTTGCACCGTCATGCCTGTGATGCCGATCTCGGCGTGACGGGCCACCGAAAACCGCGCCCAGAACGGATTGAAGCGATGCGCTTCCGATTTCCCCGAGGGGGCTGTCTTGCGGATGTCGAGGCTGGTGCGCGAAACCGAGACTTCTTCGCGTGCGCGAGCGGCACGATAGTTGATGCGAAAGGCGATGTAGACGGCGGCCACGTCGAGGCCGAAGAAGCCGAACACCGGCCAGGCGCCGCGCGACAGGAAAAACGCGCCTGTCACCAGCCAGCCGAACAGCAGCGCGCCCATCAGGACGAAGAAGCCTGTCCGGCCCAGAGACCGGTGCGGGGTCAGTAG
>NZ_RZRP01000469.1:0-4923 GCF_003997795.1 Mesorhizobium sp. M7A.F.Ca.US.005.03.2.1
GTCTCCCAGCGCATGACCCCGAAAATCGGATCGATTTTCGGAAAGGGATCATGCGCAAATGTTAAATGCTACAGCGTCCTTTGCGCGTCTTGAAAGACGCGCGGCGCCGTAGCGTGATCGGCGCGCATCCTAGCCACGCAAGGCGCGCGGGCAAGGGCGAACCGCCGAATTTCAGGGCTTATGTCAGACAAAACGACAATGCGCCGCACCGGATGCGCACGGCAGCACCGTCGGGGTTGGGGATTGCGGAGGACCGCCGGTCAGATCGCCTTGGCGCGCAGGGCGCCGCGGAAGGAATCGCGGAGATAGCCGAGCGTGGCGTCGGCATCGACCGGCTTGCCGAACAGATAGCCCTGTCCGCCGGCGCAGCCAAACTGGACCAGGCGATCGGCCTGCGCTTCCTGCTCGATTCCTTCGGCGACGACGTCCATGCCGAGCCCTTCGCACATGGCCAGAATGGCGCGGATGATGTGTTCCGACGGCCTGTCGTCGAGAATGGAGGAGACGAAGGCGCGGTCGATCTTGAGCTTGTCGAAATGGAATTCGCGCAAGCGGCCGAGCGAGGATTGGCCGGTGCCGAAATCGTCGAGCGAGACGCGGATGCCGACGCGGCGCAGATCCTCGACGATCTGAGCGGCCGAGGCCGGGTCGTTCATCAGGCCGGTCTCGGTGATCTCGATCTCCAGCCGGCGCGGATCGAAGCCGGTGCGGTCGAGGATCGCCAGTATGTGCAGGCCGGTGTTCTGGTCGACGAGCTGCGAGGGTGACAGGTTGAACGACAGGAACAGGTCCTTTGGCCAGCTTCTGGCGGCCTCCGTCGCCTTGCGCAGCACCAGCTGCGACAACGGGCCGATGATGCCGCGCTCCTCGGCGATGGGAATGAAGACGGTCGGCGGCACGGAACCCAGGTCGCGGTCGGTCCAGCGCGCCAGCGTCTCGAAGCCGATGGTGCGGCGCGTGGCGAGATCGACGATGGGTTGGAAATGCGGCTCCACCTCGCCGGCCGAGACAGCCCGGCGCAGCGCCTGTTCGATGCGGGTGACGCGCTTGGCCGCTTCTTCCATCTCACGGGTGTAGACGACGACGCGGCCACGGCCGGAACGCTTGGCGTGGTAGAGTGCCGTCTCTGCCTTGTTGATGAGGATTTCCGTGGTCTCGTCGCCCGAATAGAACAACGAGCAGCCGACCGAGGCCGAAAGCCTGGCGGTGCGTTCGCCGACATCGTAGGGCGCCGACAGGATCTCGATCAGCATGCGCGACTTTTCGGCCGCAGCGTCCTCGCTGAATACCATCGGATAGAGAAAAGCGAATTCGTCGGCGCCGATGCGGCAGACCGTGGAATAGCCGTCCATAGAGGCGCGCAGCCGCATCGCGACCTGGATCAGGATGTCGTCGCCGGCCTTGTGGCCGAACAGATCGTTGATCGGCTTGAAGCCGTCGAGGTCGAGAATCCCGACGGTAAAGGGCGCGGGATCGTCGGCTCGGTCGGCGATCAGCCGATCGACCTTGTCGAAGAAGCGGCGATGGTTGCCAAGCCCGGTCAACGGATCGGTGAATGCCAGATCCGTGCTCTCCCTGTTTGCCTGACCGGTGCCAAACGAAGTTTGCATCGGTGTCCCTGTTTTGTGACTTCGGAATTTATTTTCAGACTGGCAGCAAACCCTTTAGGAAACGTATCGCGAAATCGATTTTCCATGGGCAACCGCGACCTGTTTCGAAGGATCGATGTGAGGTGTGCATTCGGGCTCAAGGAACAACGAGGACGCGCAGCCTGGCTCCTGTCACGGAATGACCGGCAGGGCCGAGCTTGCGACTTGCTGATGCCAATCTTCAAAAGGTCGCGATTGGCAGACGGGCAGTGAGCCTGTACAGGCAGGACAGTCGTCCATCCGAGCCGCCGGAGACCCGCCATGAAGCTGAAAATCGCCGTCCAGATGGACCACATCTCCACCGTGTCGATCGCCGGCGACACCTCGTTCGCGCTGTCGCTGGAAGCGCAGCGGCGTGGCCATGAGCTGTTCCACTACACGCCGGGTCGGCTGTCGTTGCGCGACGGCAAGGTGTTTGCCCGCATTGAGGAGATGCAGGTGCGCGACGAGAAAGGCAGCCACTATTCGCTGGGCGAGAAGGTGCGCACCGATCTGTCGGAGATGGACGTCGTCCTGCTGCGCCAGGATCCGCCCTTCGACATGAACTACATCACCACCACGCACATCCTGGAGCGCATCCACCCGAAGACGCTCGTGGTCAACGACCCGGCCTGGGTGCGCAACAGCCCGGAAAAGATCTTCGTCACCGAATTTGCCGACCTGATGCCGGACACGCTGATCACCAAGGATCCACTCGAAGTTGCCGCCTTCCGCAAGGAGTTCGGCGACATCATCGTCAAGCCGCTCTACGGCAATGGCGGCGCCGGCATCTTCCATCTGCTGGAGGGCGACCGCAACCTGGCCTCGCTGCTGGAAATGTTCGGCCAGATGTTTCGCGAACCCTATATCGTGCAGCGCTATCTCAAGGACGTGCGCAAGGGCGACAAGCGCATCATCCTGATCGACGGCGAGCCGGTCGGCGCCATCAACCGGGTGCCCGCCGAACATGATTCCCGCTCCAATATGCATGTCGGCGGCCGCGCCGAAAAGACCGAGCTGACGGCGCGCGAACGCGAGATCTGCGCCCGCATCGGGCCGTCGCTGAAGGAGCGTGGCTTCATCCTGGTCGGCATCGACGTCATCGGTGACTACATGACCGAGATCAATGTCACCTCGCCGACCGGCGTGCGCGAGGTCAAACGCTTCGGCGGCGCCGACATCGCCAGCCTGTTCTGGGACGCGGTCGAGGACAAGCGCGGGTAAGCCGTTTTCATTTTGTCTTAACCATGTTCCGTTTTTGCAACCGCGCTCAATTCGGCTGCAACCCACGCGCTCACATGTTCCCGTAATGTTCTTGATTTGACCGAGGATTTGTGATTGTCTGCCCGTGGGGCCATTTCTTGGCCATCGCGTGGGTTGTGGCCTGGGGGCAAAGAAATGGTGGCGCGGGTTCGCACGGTCGCTTTCCAAGGCATCGAGGCCGTGCCGGTCGACGTGCAGGTGATGATCGCGCCCGGCAAGGTCAACATGCACATCGTCGGCCTGGGCGACAAGGCGGTGGCCGAAAGCCGCGAGCGGGTGCAGGCCGCACTGCATGCTTCAGGCCTGTCGATGCCGTCGAAGAAGGTCACGGTCAATCTGGCGCCGGCCGACCTGCCGAAGGAAGGCAGTCACTACGACCTGCCGATCGCGCTTGGCCTGATGGCTGCCCTTGGCGCCATTCCGGGCGACATGCTGGCCGGCTATGTCGTACTTGGAGAATTGTCGCTCGACGGCACGATTGCCGCGGTCGCCGGCGCCTTGCCGGCGGCGATCGCCGCCAATGCCGAGGGCAAAGGCCTGATCTGCCCGTTCGCCTGCGGACCTGAGGCGGCCTGGGCTGGAAAGGATTTCGACATTCTGGCACCGCGCAGCCTGATTGCCATCGCCAATCATTTTCGCGGCACGCAGGTGCTGTCGCGCCCCGAGGCCGGCATCCACGCCGCCGCGCCGGATTTGCCCGACCTCGCCGACATCAAGGGCCAGGAGACCGCCAAGCGGGCGCTGGAAGTGGCGGCCGCCGGCGGGGATAATCTTCTCATGATCGGCCCGCCGGGCTCGGGCAAATCGATGCTGGCGCAGCGGCTGCCGTCGATCCTGCCGCCGCTGGCGCCGAAGGAATTGCTCGAAGTCTCGATGATCGCGTCGGTGGCGGGAGAGCTCGGCGAAGGCAAATTGACCGACCGGCGGCCGTTCCGCGCGCCGCACCACTCGGCCTCGATGGCGGCGATGGTCGGCGGCGGCATCCGCGCGCGGCCGGGCGAGGTGTCGCTGGCCCATCACGGCGTGCTGTTCCTCGACGAGTTTCCCGAGTTCACGCCGCAGACGCTCGATGCGCTGCGCCAGCCGTTAGAGACCGGCGACTGCATGATCGCGCGGGCCAACCATCGCGTCACCTATCCAGCGCGTATCCAGCTGGTGGCGGCGATGAACCCGTGCCGTTGCGGCATGGCCGGCGAGCCGGGCTATCGCTGCCTGCGCGGCGAGCGCTGCCGCACCGACTACCAGGCGCGCATTTCGGGCCCGCTGCTCGACCGCATCGATCTCAGGATCGAAGTGCCGGCGGTCTCGGCCAGCGACCTGATCCTGCCCGACCGGGCGGAGAAAAGTGCCGATGTGGCGCTGCGTGTGGCACGCGCCCGCACCATCCAGCGCGAGCGCTTCGAGCGGCTCGGCGCCACCCGCGCCACCACCAACGCGCATTGCGCGCCCTCGGCCATCGAGGAGATCGCCATGCCTGACGCCGCCGGCCTGTCGCTGCTCAAGGACGCCAGCGAAAAGCTCGCCTTTTCGGCGCGCGCCTATCACCGGGTGCTGAAGGTGGCGCGGACACTCGCCGATCTCGACGCCAGCGAAACCGTCGGCCGCATCCATCTGGCCGAAGCGATTTCCTACCGCATGAGTTCGGAGCGGGTGGCGCAGGCGGCGTAGATCCTTGAGGGCGGGGCAATCGCCTATATGGCATCTTCTGAGATGTTTGCCCGGCACTTACCCCCACCCTTAGTCCCTCCCCACAAGGGAGGGAGACTTCGTCAGCGCTGACCTCGGCAAACTACCGAAAGTCGGCGCAGAAAATGGTCACGGGAGCGCGGAGCAGCGCTCCCTCCCCCTGTGGGAAGGGGTAGGGTGGGGGTTCTCTTCGTAAAAACTCATATGCGATAGCCCTCCCCTCAAGGGGGACCGCCGCTGCCTTTGGATACTTTCTTCGGATTGACGCTCGGCGTCGGCGCTTCGGGCGGCGGTTCGGCGGCGGCAGGCGCCGGGGCGGGTTCGGCTGCAGGCGCTTCGGGAGCGC
>NZ_RZRP01000046.1:0-16076 GCF_003997795.1 Mesorhizobium sp. M7A.F.Ca.US.005.03.2.1
GTCCGTGACCAGCTTCCTGATGAACATCATCCCGTCAACGATTGCCAGTGCCTTCGCGGAAGGCGACATCCTGCAAGTCCTGTTCTTCTCGGTCCTGTTCGGCATTGCTTTGGCGATGACCGGAGAGACGAGCAGGCCGGTCGTTACCTTTCTCCAGGCGCTTACCGCCCCCATTTTTAAGCTCGTCGGCATTCTGATGAAGGCTGCACCCATCGGCGCCTTCGGCGCAATGGCCTTTACGATCGGCAAATACGGAATCGGTTCGGTGGCCAACCTCGCGATACTGGTCGCGACGTTCTATCTTACCGCCTTCCTCTTCGTGTTCGGGGTTCTCGGCGCGGTCTGCCGCTACAACGGCTTCTCGATCTTTTCTCTCGTCCGCTACATCAAGGACGAGCTGCTGCTTGTCCTGGCAACGTCCTCCTCGGAGGCCGCGCTGCCCTCGCTAATGGAGAAGATGGAGAAGGCCGGCGCCGCCCGTTCGGTCGTAAGTCTCGTCATCCCTACTGGATACTCATTCAATCTGGACGGTACCAATATCTACATGACGATCGCCGCCCTCTTCATCGCCCAGGCGACGAACACAGATTTGTCAATTGCCGATCAGATCCTCCTGCTGCTAATTGCGATGCTTTCCTCGAAGGGTGCGGCAGGCGTCACCGGCGCCGGCTTCATCACATTGGCCGCTACTCTCTCTGTCGTGCCGAGTGTTCCCGTTGCCGGAATGGCTCTAATTCTTGGCGTGGACCGCTTCATGTCGGAATGCCGCGCGCTGACGAATTTAGTCGGTAATGCGGTGGCATCGCTCGTTGTCGCTCGCTGGGAAGGCGAATTGGACCAGTCACGGATGGAAACCGCTTTCCGCGGTTAGGGTTACATCAAACTGGCTCCCCGCAAGCAAGATCGCAACAGCGCGACGTGTAAGTAGCGGCCTTGACACAACAGTCGAATTGCCAGCCTCCAAAGAGCGCTGGAAATAGAGTACTAACGCAGTGAGTAATACAACACCATGAAGCCCCTAAGCAAACGAACGGTTCACGGAGACTCATCTGGGTGCGCATGGAGCGCTGTTCGTCGAATGCGCTATCCGCGGGGTGGGGGAACTATTTCAGCTTGCCGCCCCAAGCCGTCGCGGGAGCGCACCGGATGATGGAGGACCGGCCGATCAGAATCGCTAGGGGAAAGCGCGTCACAATAGCCGATCTCGCCCGCGAAGCCGGAGTCAGCGTAGCAACAGTCGATCGGGTTCTGAACGTCCGCCTTCCGGTGCGAGAGGAGACCGCCCAGCGGGTCCATGCGGCCGCGCACGCGATCGGCTATCATGCTGCCGGTCTCATCAAACAGCGCTTGCAGCAGCACCTGCCGCACTACAAGCTGGGCTTCATCTTGAGAAAACCTACCCACGATTTCTACCAAGATTTCGCTCGCAAGATCGAAGAGTCGGTCAGTATGGCTAAATCCTTCCACGGCCTTCCGATCATCGAGTTCGCGCAGTCACATTTGCCGCGTGACCTGCTCCCGCTTCTTAAGGACCTTGGGAGCCGCTGCCAGGCGATCGCCATGGTGGCGGCCGATCACCCGAAAATCACAGCATCAGTCGAGGAGCTCAAGGCGAAAGGTATCCCGGTATTTTCGCTGCTATCCGACTTCGCCGATGGCGTGCGCGAGGGCTACATCGGCCTCAACAACAGCAAGGTCGGACGGACTGCCGCTTGGGTGTTTTCCAAGGCCGCAAAACGGCCCGGCAAGGTGGCGGTGTTTGTCGGAAGCCATCGCTTCCAGGCGCATGCGACGCGGGAAACGGCCTTTCGTGCGTATTTTCGTGAGAACGCGCCAAAATTCGAGGTGCTTGATGCGCTCGTGAACCTTGATGAACGGCAGCTCACTTACGAAAAATTGCTGGATCTTATGCAGCGGGAACCAGAGCTCGTCGGCTTCTATATGGCCGGCGGGGGGATAGAGGGGGCAATTTCCGCGCTCCGAGAAGAGGGGAGCGGTCAGGATCTCGTCGCGATCGTGAGTGAAATGACGCCGCAGTCACGTGGGGCGCTTGCGGATGACATCTTGACGATGGCGGTCGGCACGCCAATGCGCC
The DNA here is from genome assembly GCF_003997795.1 of Mesorhizobium sp. M7A.F.Ca.US.005.03.2.1. Classification (NCBI taxonomy): domain Bacteria; kingdom Pseudomonadati; phylum Pseudomonadota; class Alphaproteobacteria; order Hyphomicrobiales; family Phyllobacteriaceae; genus Mesorhizobium; species Mesorhizobium sp. M7A.F.Ca.US.005.03.2.1. The sequence continues at coordinate 2,096 of NZ_RZRP01000046.1, forward strand.
GACTTTGCCAGGAGCTGATAATGGCAATGGAGCGGGCCATCAAAGCCGGCGTCGCGGAGAGCCCGGGGCAGACATTTCTGCCGTTCGACATTTATCTTCCGGAAAATATTTGACCTTGATGGATTTCTATCATGAGCGCCCATTTTCCTTTCACCGATGAAAGGAAAGCTCGATTGACTCGGCCGTCTCTGTCCGATCTGTGAACCGGCGTGGTTCCGTCTTGAAAGAAGCCGGATGCCGAAATGGCAGCCGCGCTTCATGGAAGGAAAGTCAAGCAATGCGCCAGGTATCGCCCCGCTTTGCACTCGATCACATGGCGGCGCCCCGCCTTGACGTCAGTGCGCTTTTCGCGCTTGCCCGTGACCAAGGCCTGACCGACGTCCAAATCCGTTACCCTCATTTCAGCAATCCTGTCGCACGCGGCATTCCGGCTGCGGACGTTCGGTTGGCCGCTACCGAAGCGGGCGTCACGATCATCTCTGTCAACGCCTTGCAGCGGTTCAACGACTGGACTCCAACGCGTCAGGCCGAGGCAAGCAACCTCGCCGATTATGCGACGGCGTGCGGGGCGGAGACGCTCGTGTTGGTGCCGGCCAACCGCAGCTCGTGGCCCACCAATAGCGAGCGCCAGGACAATCTTCGTTTCGCTCTAAACGAGATCAAGCCAATCCTCCAGTCGCGGGGTCTGATCGGTCTCATCGAGCCGCTGGGTTTCCGAACCTGCTCGCTTCGATCAAAGAAGGAAGCGGCCGAGGCCGTTGCCGCGGTTGATGGCCAGTCCGTCTTTCGCCTCGTGCACGACACGTTCCACCACACCCTGGCCGGGGAGACATGCCTGTTCTGCGAGCTTACCGGCCTGGTGCACATTTCAAGCGTAAACGACCCGACCTTCTGGATTTACCCCGATCGCTTTCTTGCAGGTTCCGACAATGGCAGCCAGATTCAGGCGCTGCTGGATGGCGGCTACGCGGGACCTTTCTCATTCGAGCTGGTCGAGGAAGTCCATTCTCTGGACGATCTCGCAGGCGCACTTGCCGCCAGCATCGACTTTATCCGGCGAGGGCTATTGTCGTCAAAGTAGATGGTGACAGGAGTAGTGACTATAGGTGCGCCTGAATTTTCCGTGGGTTCACAGCGGGGCAGCCATCCGAGATGCCTCCTGTATCATTATCTCCCGCATCCAGATGCTTGCCGGATCGCTATTGTGGAGGGCCGGCCATTGGAGGGTCTCGGTGAATGTGGGAAATGGCAGCGGAAGTTCGATAACCCGCAGGGGGAACGTTTTTTCGAAATGCCTGACCAGCCGTAAGGGCATGGTCGCTATACGAGCTGTGCCGGACACCATAGGTGGAATCATGCTGAAGCCCTGCACGGCGACCTCGACACGTCTCTTAAGGCCATGCTCAAGCAAAAACCATTCCTCGATAGACGGCTTCATCGTACGCCCGAACCTGACCGCGACGTGCCTCATCGACATGTATCTCTCGAATGTAAGCTGCTGTGGCAGCTGCTTGTTTGTGGGACAGCCTACGCACACGAGCTTCTCGTCAAACAGCGCAACGCTTGAATGCACACTCGACGTGAACATATCCGGTAGAATTAGAAAATCGACGTCACCGCGCCGGAGAAGCTCATCGGGGCTATCGTCGACAGGCAGCAGTTCGAAGCTGACGGCGGGGGCTTCCCGTGAAATACGCTCCACAAGCTTTTCGAAAAACACGAGCGTGACGAAATCGGAAAGAATGATCCTGAAGAGGCGATCGGCTCGAGCTGGGTCAAACGGATCCGAAGAAATAATCGAGCACTGGATGTGCTGGAGAGCGTCGCGAACTGCGGGGGCAAATGCTGCCGCACGCGGGGTTAGAAATCTTTCGCGACCTCTTATCGTAAACAGTTCATCGCGGAAATAATCGCGCAGTCGGGCGACGGCCGCACTCATGGCGGGCTGACTCAGGTTAATCCTGCGTGCCGCCGCCGAGAGATTACGCTCCGTCAGGAGTGCGTCGAGCACAACGAGGAGATTTAGATCAAGTCCTTTGAAACGCATGTCATCAGCCATCCATGGGATGGATGCCTTTAACCGAAACAAACGACTTTAACAATTTAGCATTCTTGCAATCTTTTGTCGCAAAAAGTTTATGATGGATGACGTTAAGGTCCGACATATGAGCCGCGTGATCTGCCGAAGCGAGCAATCGTTCGTACTGTGCAGGTCAGAGATTGGCAGTTTGAAACGCCGGGCCGATGGCGCCGGTCTATCAACCAGCGTCTTCGGCGGCCCCGACCTAGCTAGGCGTGGAACCTAATAGGGTGCACCTTTCCAGTCCGAGGCGACTGATGGGCGGTTTGATCCTAAGCTGCCGTGAGGCCTGTGCCAATTGTATCGGCGAGCCAATGCAGCAGTCCGGCAGCGTTTTTGAGAGCTGTTGTAGGCTCGGCCTAAGCCCATTGGCGCAAGCCTATCTGAACGAAGCGCTTGGCCTTGCCGCTATCCGGTATGTGATCTGTGGTGCCTTCTCGTCCTGCTGTTCTTGTTTTGGAACGCCCTTATGGTGAGCCCATCCGGGACGTGGGGCACCGGGAGCACAAAGGTGCAGGCAGGCCGTCAATAGACCGTGGGCTGAGAGCCCGAGCTCGTTACATGGCCGCCCCTCGCGACTTTCCCGGATGCGCTGCGAGCGCGGATCAGTAGATGTCGTGTTGCCCGCCAGCTCCCGTCTTTGACCGAGCCAAGAAGGAGGAACGGGCATGCTTATCATCGGACTGGATATTCACCGCGCCTTCGCCGAAGCAGTGGCATGGGAGGAGGGCAGGCTCAGGCGACTCGGCCGCGTCGACATGCGGCGCGATCTGCTGGCGGCGTTCGCCGCGAAGCTGTCGCCGAACGATGTCGGGGTGATCGAGGCCACCGGCAACGCGACGTCCGCTGCAGCTGTGGTTGCGCCGCATGTGAAGAAGGTGGGGATCGCCAAGCCGAAACAGGTGTTTATCGTTGCCTATGCCAAGATCAAAACGACGATCGACGCCGACGTTCTTGCGCAGCTCTATGCCAGCGGCTTCTTGCCAGAAGTCTGGATTGCGGACGAGCCGACGCAGGCTCTGCGTCGACAGGTGACACGGCGCAATCAGATTGTCCGACAGAGATCTCGATTGAAGAGCGTCATCCAGTCGATCCTTCATAGCCACCTGATCCGTCCTGCCCGCATGCTGACCTGTGCGGCGCCAAGGGTCGGACCTGGTTAATCGAGCAGGTCGTACCGCAGGACGAGCGCCTCGCGATCGATGGGCATCTGCGCGAGTTCGACCGATTGGGCGAAGACCTCCAGGTCATCGAACGCGATCTTGTCCGCTCGGCTCTCGAGGATGAAGGCGTGAAGCGGCTGATGACCATTCCCGGCGTCGACATCACCGTCGCGCTGGCGATGAAGGGCGGCGATCGGCGACGTGTCGCGCTTCGACGATCCGCAGAAGCTCGTGACCTATCTCGGGTTGAACCCAAGCGTCCAGCAGTCCGGCCAGGTCCGGCCTACCATGGGCGGATCACCAAGCAGGGCCGTGGTCATGCGCGCGGCATGCTCGTCGAGGCGGCCTGGGCGGCCGCTCGTGCTCCCGGACCGTTGCGAGCCTTCTCCCTGCGGCGTGCGAGCCCGGCGCGGACAGCATGTCGCGGCCGTGGCAACCGCACGCAAACTCTCTGTCGTGATCTGTCATCTGTTGAGAAGGGCGAGAGTTACGCGTGGGCTCGACCCTCCCTGCATGCCAAGAAGCTTGCGCGATGTGGAACTCAAGGCCGGGAGCAAGGCTGTGCGCGGCCAAAAGGGAGCGCACGCCTACAACATAAAGAGCCACCGGGAAGAAGAGCGCCGCTGGGTGGAGCAGGCCGAGGGCGCCTATGCACGCCTCGTCGCCGGTTGGAACCCACGAGGTCCGAAGAGGGTAGGCACGGATGCCGCAAACGAGGCGCGACGATAGAAGCTGCGCGGCAGGGCTCTCATCTCGGACCCTGCTCTTCGCCACGCGGTCGTCCGTGCGCGACAGGAGAATAGCGCAGATTTATCAAAAAGGCTCTTGTCGATCACATCAGTGGTCTTGGGCGCTGTACGGCCGGGTGAAGACTTTGCAGGTGGCCCGGAAAGCGTTTGACCTGCAGCGAAGCAATTGTCGTCATTACGCGCTCGACCCGGGCGCCCAGCTTGGCATAAGGGCTACGTGGCCTCAGGAAGCGTCGTCGCCAATGCAGACCATGGACGAATTCCCAGCCGATGCCGAGATGCCGGTCGACCGTGCCTGTCGCCGTCCGGTGATGCGATGCCCCCGAGCGGATGAGTTCGCCCCGGATGCTCCCGGTCACGACGCACGGGTTCGGGTTCCAAGGCGCTCAGTTTTGTTCGCGCCCAATCGGTGTAGGACGCGGCAGAAATACGAGCGTGACGAAATCGGAAAGAATGATCCTGAAGCGGCGATTCGGTAGAGCCGGGTCAAACTATCCGACGAAATAAACGATCACTGGATGGGCGGGGGAGCGTCGCAAACTGGAGGGCAAGAGCTCCCGGACGCAGCGTTAAGTTTGAATACCTCCGCGGACATGGTCGCGAGCTTATCGCGCAAATAAATCGAGCAGCCGAGCGCCGGCCGCACTCATGACCGGCTGGGCTCGGTTAATCCTGCATGCCGCGCCCATGAGGTTACTTGTCCGGAGTGCGTCGAGCACAACGAGGAGATGTAGTTCACGATCTTTGAAAAGCGTGGTCAACCATCCAAAGTGTGGATGCCTTTCATCGAAACAAACGATTTCATCAATGTTCTGGAATCCTGCATGGGCAGAAGCACCTGATGGACACCGATGCCCCCACTGCCTCATGGCGTGGCGAGCGTCTTAAGAAACCGCCCGAAAGGAGATTTTTCATGCGCTCTACCGGGCAGTGGAGTGCTGGGAAAGGGAGTTGCAACTGACCGGCCATGTCAAACTGTCCGACTTCTTCCGAGCCTATGGACAGACCGGGAGACGCGCACGTGTAGCGGCTCACATCGTCATACTGCACCTACGCCACACACCGGCCGGACCTGATCCGGCTTTATGAGCATTGGGTTTTGTCAGTTGCCCAAGCGTGATGGCTTTCGCGACGCGGCGCGCCTCAGGAACTGAGCCGCGTCCAGGTCGAAACGCGGGAAAGAAAGACAGGAAACAGAATGGCCGATCAATTCGCAACGGACGTCATTGCCCTGATCAAGAAACGCGCCGAGTCGGAGAGCGGTGAGGGAATGCCTGCGTCATTCGTCGGCGAGATAACAATCGCCACGGAACTGGACGCGCTCGGGTTCGATTCGCTGGGTTTGGCGGACGTCCTCTGGGATGTGGAGCAGGCCTACGGCATCAAGATCGACATGAACACGGCCGATGCCTGGTCCAATCTCAAGAATGTCGGCGACGTCGTGGAAGCCGTCCGCGGCTTGCTTGCGAAGGAGGCTTGAATGGACAGGCGCGTCGTTATCACCGGAGTGGGCGGCCTGTGCGGACTGGGCACCGAGGCCGCCTCTATGTGGAAAGAGATGCGCGAAGGCCGCTCCGCCATCGGCCCGATCGCCAATTCCGAGCTTCATGACCTGGAGGGCATGACCGGCGCTGAGATCAAGGCGCTGCCCCAGCACGACATCAACCGGGGGCATCTCATCTCCATGGACCGCTTCAGCTTGCTCGCCGTGCTTGCAGCGCGCGAAGCCATGCGGCAGGCCGGACTTTCCTGCGACGAGGGGAATGCCCATCGCTTCGGCGCGACAGTGGGCGTCGGATTTACCGGTTCGTACGCAACAGAACAAACTTACCGCTCACTGCTTTTGGGTAGCGCAATCCGTGCTGAACTCTTCACTGGAGTAAAGGTGATGCCCAGCGCCGCTTCCGTCCATCTTAGCTTGAGCCTCGGCTTGCGCGGGCCGGTCTTCGGGGTGACCTCCGCATGTGCCTCGGCCAACCATGCGATCGCCTCGGCGGTGGACCAGATCAAGCTGGGCCGGGCCGACGTAATGGTTTCCGGGGGCAGCGACGCACCCTTCGCATGGGGCGTGCTGAAAGCATGGGAAGCAATGCGCGTGCTTTCACCCGATACCTGCCGGCCCTTCTCCGCCGATAGGAAGGGCCTGGTGCTGGGCGAGGGTGCGGGCATGGCCGTGCTGGAAAGCTACGAGCATGCCACGAGGCGTGGTGCCACAATTCTTGCCGAGATCGCCGGCGTCGGCCTTTCCGCCGATGCCTTCCACATTGCCGCGCCATCTGTCGAGGGGCCAGCGTCGGCGATGCGCGCCTGCCTTGCCGATGCCGGGCTGAATGCCGAGGACGTCGACTATCTCAACGCGCACGGCACCGGTACCAAGAGCAATGATCAGACTGAAACGGCGGCGATCAAGCGTGTGTTTGGAAACCACGCTTATTCGATGTCCATCTCTTCCACCAAGTCCACGCACGCGCATTGCCTCGGCGCAGCGAGCGCGCTTGAAATGATCGCCTGCGTGATGGCAATCCAAGAGGACGTCGTGCCGCCGACCGCCAACTATCGCGAGCCAGATCCCGCTTGCGACCTCGACATCACACCCAATGTGCCGCGGGAGCGCAAGGTGCGCGTCGCCATGAGCAACGCCTTCGCCATGGGCGGTACGAACGCAGTTCTGGCATTCAGGCAGGTGTAGAAGCCATGCAAGACGCCTCATTTGAGGTCACCTGTCGTATCTAGCTGCTTGCCGGACCACTATGTAAAGCGAGCGCTATTGGCTGCCTCTGCGATGCGGGAATTGGCAGCGGACGTCTCTCGATCAAACAGGCATCTTGCTTGTAGAATTCTTTTAATCGTGAAGCGGCGCGAGTGCGCTATCCGTTGAGGTGAGCAAGGCCGGCGCCCTGGGTGAGCGCTGGTGTCGGGTGGTGGAAAGTACAGGGGGAGCTGTGTGGCCCCTCTTTCTCGGCCTCGACGATGTGCGAAGGAGCCTGCGCGGCGAACGGGCCAACGCCCCAGGCTCAGAACCTGGGCGAACCTAACTCCCGCCAAAGGACAGCCCAGAGCTGGATACACGAAAGAGATACTGAACCCGCGAATCAGATTCTGATCAATCGTCGTGTCTGAGCTCCACTCGGCTCTTACGGAGATAATCGCGCGGCCCGGCAACGGCCGCGCGTGCCGCGGGCGTGAGCTTTGCGCTTCGTCAGAAGTGCCTCGAGCGTGACGACGATAATTGACCAGCCATATGGAACGCATTCGCCCAGTTATCCAAAGCGTGGATACCTTTCATCTAAACAAAGGATTTTACCGTTTTTGCTGCAGGTCCCATAGAAGCGCTTCAAGTTGGAAAGATAGGTAGTTCCGATGGTTGCGTTGGATCTGAGGAGCATCATCTGGTGTGCGGGGCGTACAAAGTCAGTCGCATCTGCATTGCGGCTTGGTCTTTCGGCGGTCCCCACAAGTTACGCCCCGTTGGCGCGACGCCAATTATTTAATCAATGCTTGGACATTTATCTCAACCAGACAGCTACAAGGTGAGGTCTTCCATGCGTCCGAATGTCGAGTGGAAGTTGTGCTGGGAAAATGAGCTGCAACTGGCCGACCATGTCGAACTCTCCGACTTTTTTCGAAAGACCTATGGACGGACTGGCGCCTTCAACGCGGAGCCATTCGAAGGCGGCCGCAGTTGGGCCGGCGCGAGGCCGGAATTCCGCGCAATCGGCTACGACGCGCATGGGGTAGCGGCTCACATCGGCATGCTGCGGCGCTTCATCAAAGTTGGCGAGGTCGACTTGATCGTCGCTGAATTGGGCCTGTACGCGGTTCGTCCGGATCTTGAAGGGCTCGGAATCGGTTTTTCGATGCGCGTGGCGTACCCAGTGCTCCATCAGTTGGGTGTTCCATTCGCTTTCGGCACGGTTCGGCACGCGCTGCGAAACCATGTCGAAAGATTCTGCAGAGCCGGCCTCGCGAACATTGTGTCGGGCGTTCGCGTACGGTCGACCCGTCCAGATGTGCATCCCGACCTGCCGCCCACGCGCCTGGAAGACGTACTCGTGTTGGTTTCGCCGATCGGACGCTCGATGGACGAGTGGCCGTCTGGTACCCTGATCGACCGGAACGGTCCGGAACTATGAAGCCTCTGGACTACATATGCGAAGGGCAGAGTGACAATGCCGATCGCATTGCAGAGCGCAGCGTCTATCTGACGTTTGACGACGGTCCCAATTCATTTTTCACACCGCAGATACTCAATGTGCTGGCGCAACATCAGGTGCCGGCGACCTTCTTCGTTGTTGGGGCCTACGCGGCCGACGAGCCGGAACTCGTTCGCCGAATTATTACAGACGGCCACGGTATAGCCAACCACACGATGACTCATCCGGACCTAGCTAAATGCGGGTCCGTCGAAGTCGACTGCCAGATAGTTGAGGCAAACAGAGTCATAGGGATGGCTTGCCCGCAGGCCATGGTTCGGTACTTTCGTGCACCCTATGGCATCTGGACCGAAGAAGTAATCGCTGCATTAGCGGGTGAGGCATTGGCGCCCGTCCATTGGTCCATTGATCCACGCGACTGGTCTCGCCCCGGCGTTGACGCCATCGTCGACAGAGTGCTCGCCGATATCCGGCCGGGCGCAATCGTGCTGTTGCACGACGGGTGCGCTCCCGACGAATTGCAACCAGGCAATCAAGCCAGTCTGCGCGACCAGACGGTGACAGCGTTGTCACGCCTAATTCCAGAATTGCACGGCCGCGGATTTGTAATCCGATCACTTCCTCAACATCCCTGAACAAACAGAGATCCTATGGACCTTCTCACCACAGCCAGTACTGTTGCCGTTTCGTCTTATGCGGTGCTCTCGACTGTTTACAGAGGCATGCAAGCGGTCTACTCCCAACCGGAAAATGTTACGCCGCCGTCGGAAAGCTTGTTCGGATCCGACCGTTGGCCGAGCGTGGATGTCATTATCCCCTGCTACAATGAGGACCCGCGCACACTCGCGGCGTGTTTAGCTTCCATTGCAAATCAAGATTACTCCGGAACATTTCAGGTCTATCTGGTTGACGACGGTTCTGGAAATCGTAATGCCGTCATCCCGGTACATCACGCCTACGAGGGCGACCCGAGATTCAATTTCATTCTGCTCCGCGAAAATGTTGGCAAACGCAAGGCGCAGATCGCCGCCATCCGCCGCTCATCTGGAGATTTCGTGCTCAGCGTCGACTCTGACACGACACTTGCGTCCGACGTCATCACGAAGCTTGCAGTAAAAATGCGGGATTCCATGGTCGGAGCGGCCATGGGCCAGCTGACGGCATACAACCGCAGCGACACTTGGTTGACCCGATTGATCGATATGGAATACTGGCTGGCTTGCAATGAGGAGCGCGCGGCGCAAGGTCGCTTTGGTGCGGTCATGTGCTGCTGCGGCCCATGTGCAATGTACCGCCGGTCTTGTCTCCTTTCTCTGCTGGATCAATACGAGACGCAGCTGTTCAGGGGGAAACCAAGCGACTTCGGTGAAGACCGTCATCTTACGATCCTCATGCTGAAAGCAGGCTTTCGAACCGAGTACGTTCCAGGTGCCGTCGCGGCGACAGTCGTTCCGGACAAGATGGGACCTTATTTGCGCCAACAACTCCGCTGGGCACGAAGCACTTTCCGGGACACGATGCTTGCGCGAGGTCTACTGCGTGGCCTGGATCGCTATCTAACTTTGGATGTGATGGGAGAGAATCTCGGCCCATTGTTGCTCGGCATCGCGGTAGTAACGGCGCTCGGTGAGTTACTATTTTCACATACAGTAAATTGGTGGACGGTGCTGGCTATTGTCACGATGACCATAATCAGATCTACGGTGTTATCTTTCCGCACTCGGCAGCTTCGATTCATCGGCTATTCAATGCACGCGTTAATCAGGATATTCCTGTTGATCCCCTTGAAGGCTTACGCCCTGTGTACATTGAGCAATAGCGATTGGCTGTCGCGTAAAAGTGTTCCCCTGCCCAACAGCAGCACAAAGGAAATCACAAGCGCGATGCCGCTTGGCGGAGCAAATGCTGCGGGCAATTCTGGAATTGCGGAGTCACTTCATACTGCAGATCTTTCGCTCACAGCTAGTGAAGTCTGACGGCCTTGCAGCGCCGAGTGACCGAGTAAGTTGTGTCAGTCGACACGGGGTGAAGCTTGTCGAGTTACCTATGGTCAGAACGGGGACTATGTGGAAGCGACACGTGGCATCTTGACGTTATTCTTTGGCGGAAGCGATACACACGTCGCTCCGGCCGCGACTTTCCAAAGGTGTCATCTCAAGGCGGTGGCCTGCTCTGAACCAGAATTCGCAAGTAAGCTGCCGGTGGCCAATCGGACTCATTCCGCTTGAGATAGACGCATGTCCAATGTAGCAATCGACCTTACCGGCGTAACCAAATTATTCGGAAACAAGCTCGTTGTGGACGGGCTGTCCTTCACCGTTGCATCGGGAGAGTGCTTCGGTCTGCTGGGGCCTAACGGCGCAGGCAAGAGCACGATTGCGCGTATGCTCCTCGGTATGACCCGGCCTGACGCGGGTGATATAACAGTCCTCGGTCTACCAGTGCCGGCACGCAGCCGCTTGGCCCGCAAGGGCATAGGCGTGGTCCCGCAGTTCGACAATCTCGACCTGGAATTTACGGTACGTGAGAACCTGTTGGTGTTCGGGCGCTACTTCGGCATGAGTACAAGAGAGATCAACGCCGTCATCCCACGGCTGCTCGAGTTCGCTCGCCTTGAGAGCAAGGCGGATTCACGTGTCGGCCTGCTATCCGGCGGGATGAAGCGGCGCCTGACGCTGGCACGTGCTCTGATCAACGACCCCCAGTTGCTTGTGATGGATGAGCCCACGACCGGCCTCGACCCGCATGCCCGCCATCTGATCTGGGAGCGACTTCGTTTCCTGCTGGCGAGCGGAAAAACGATCATTTTGACCACCCATTTCATGGAAGAGGCTGAGCGGCTTTGTGATCGGCTGTGTGTTCTCGAGCGGGGACGCAAGATCGCCGAGGGCAGTCCTCATGCGCTGATCGACGAGTACATTGGGTGCAACGTGATCGAGATCTTCGGCGGTAATCCACAGGAGCTGATTTCGCTGATCAGACCGTACGTTCAGCGTGTCGAGGTAAGCGGCGAGACGCTCTTTTGCTATGCGCCTGAGCCGGAGGATGTGCGCATCCAGCTTCGCGGTCGAGCGGGTCTGCGTATTCTAGAGCGTCCACCCAGTCTGGAGGACGTTTTCTTGCGGTTAACCGGACGTGAGATGGAGAAGTGAGCAATGGGTGAACGTTTTGCGGCCGCTCTACCCGCCAACGCCTGGAACTGGATGGCGGTGTGGCGCCGCAATCATCTGGCATGGAAGAAGGTGGCATTTGCTTCAATGCTCGGCACCCTTGCTGATCCGATGATTTACCTTTTCGGGCTCGGCACTGGCCTTGGACTGTTGGTAGGCCGCATCGAAGGTGCATCCTACATCGCCTTTCTGGCAGCCGGCATGGTTGCGACGAGCGCGATGACAGCATCAACCTTCGAAACAATTTACGCGGTTTTCGGTCGAATGCGCGATCAGGGCACTTGGGAAGCAATCCTGCACACACAACTTACCCTCGGCGACATCGTTCTCGGTGAATTGACCTGGGCAGCCACAAAGGCTTTTCTGGCCGGTACGACAATTGCGATTGTTGCGGCCGCGCTAGGTTATGCCGCGTGGACGTCGGTTCTCTACGTGCTACCGGTCGTCGCTCTCACCGGATTCGCCTTTGCGAGCCTGGCCATGCTCGTCATCGCGCTCGCGCCCAGTTATCACTATTTTATTTTCTATCAGACGCTTGTCATCACACCCATGCTGTTCCTTTCGGGCGCGGTTTTTCCAGTCGGCCAATTGCCAGGAGTGTTTCAGCAGATTGCGGCCTTCTCGCCCCTGGCGAATTCTATCGAGCTAATCCGTCCGGTGATGCTCGGCCGCCTGGGCGACAATGTAGGGCTGCATATAGGCGCACTTTGCATGTTCGCTGTATTGCCTTTTTTTCTGTCGGCTGGACTGTTTCATCGACGACTAATGCGTTGACGCTTGCTTACACCCATTAACCAGAAGGAGGTCCGCAATGCCGGATGCAAACTGCCCACAGCGGCCCGGAGGCATGCGTATGCTAGGAATCGCGAGTGGTACAACGCCGAAGCCGGGCGCCACCCAGCCGCTGCAGGCACCCGCCCAGCTTCGCGACCACACCTCGAAGAACAGGCTGGATGGTGAGGCGCGGACCCACCCGGAGCGTTCAATCGATAGCAGCCAAGCTTCTTGTGCGCGTCCACAGACCGTCGCGGCCATTATTTAGTTGGATACACATGCAATGACCCACAACGAAGCAACTCTTGAGCCTTTTGTGATCCTTGCTATGCCAAGGACCGGAACACACTATTTAGAAGAATTGCTAAACGAGCATCCGACCGTTTTGAGTAACGGTGAGTTGCTAAACGAATATGATCCCAATTGGCCCAGCACTGATCGCCTGCTAGGCACGGATCGCGAGCTTCTTGAGCTTGCCTATGTGCGCTGCCCTATGCGCGACTACAAGAATGTGACGCATCTTGGATGCAAGATCAATGAACCTCAGTTTCGCGAGCGTCCCGCATTCTTTGCGGAACTGGCTCGTTGGCCAGCACTCAAGGTCATCCTTGTTGTTCGCCGAAACGTATTGGAATCGCTCCGATCCTTTGTGCAGGCCAGGGAAAGCGGTCACTGGCTGAAGTTCAGCTGGGACAACGATACCGCTCGGCCACCGAGCGTCAGGTTGTCAATCGCCGACTGTGAGGCTTATTTCAAAGCCGCCGACGATTTTCACGCTCGCGTTATGGACTCCTTCACGTCGACCAACCTGCTTGTAATGGAATACGAGAGCCTACTTCACGAACCTGCCCAATGCCTGGGAGCGGTTTGGGATTTCCTGGGCGTTCCAGCGCTTGAGCCATCAGATAACGCCATCCTGCAGCGCCAGGAAACGCGACCGCTGGATCAAACGGTGGAGAACTTTGACGAGTTGCGGATTCACTTCGCACGGGGACCTTATTCAAGATTTTTTGACCTCGGAGATTCAATGCGCTCCTACGCTTAATCGCTTGTACCGCGTGCTCTGATGGGCGTGTAGGATATCCTGCAGTTTGCGCGCATTCCGTCGCAAAACTGACAAACCAAAGTCACCAAGACGACAGAGATATCGGCCGGCAGTCGATCTGCGGCAGACATCAAAGACACGGCCGCAAGGCGACCTGGTCAATTCCCTCTCTGGCGAAGCACTTCTTCAGACGCGATCTTTGGCGAGCCTTGAGTGCAAATTCCGGCAAAGGTGGAGGGTTCCAGTGCGCAACCCGCACCAATCTCGCTGGACGGGACAGGCCTCCAGTTGGCACGGCGCTTGCTCCGAGATGACAGCAGCGCTCGACCGGAGCGCAGCATGGGAGAAGGAGGAGCCCCCACCCCGATCCGGTCAGGGAGAGAGAAACGGTGTTGGTTCCAAGAGTCCCCCGCGCGATCGCAGCGCCCCGCAAGCCCCATTTTGCCCGGACCTACGTGCAGGTGCTTGCCGCCATAGTCCTGGGAGCCGCAATTGGCTACCTCTATCCGGAAACCGGCCAGAGCCTGAAGCCGCTCGGCGATGCCTTCATCAAAGTCGTCAAGATGATTATCGCACCTGTCATCTTCCTGACAATTGCGACCGGCATTGCCGGCATGAGCGATCTGCAGAAGGTCGGCCGAGTTGCCGCCAAGGCGATGGTTTATTTCCTCACCTTCTCGACACTTGCACTCGTTGTCGGACTGATTGTCGCGAATATCGTTCAACCTGGCGCCGGCCTCAACATCGATCCGGCCTCGCTCGATGTCCAAGCCGTTAAGGGCTATGTGGCCACGGCTCACGAGCAGTCCGTGACCAGCTTCCTGATGAACATCATCCCGTCAACGA
>NZ_RZRP01000470.1:0-4923 GCF_003997795.1 Mesorhizobium sp. M7A.F.Ca.US.005.03.2.1
GAGCACCGCCGGCTCGATCCGCCGGCAGGACCCGCCGCCATGAAACCGCTTCAGGCCTCGTCAGGCGACTTGAACGCCGATCGCCGCGCCGACTATGCCGAGATGCTGCACGCTGATGGCGATCATGCGGCGGCGGCGGAATTGCTGCTCGGTGCACTGGAAATAACGCCGCAATGGGCGATGGGCTGGTTTCGCCTCGGCGAGATGCAGCAGGCGGCGGGCGCGGCGGATCTGGCCGCACAGGCGTGGACGATGTCGTTGCAACTCGATCCATCGGATCGTCAAGGCGCTGCACTGAACCTGCAATTGATCGGCATGGCGCCGGCGGTCGATGCGCTCCCCAGCGCCTTCGTCGAGACCTTGTTCGACCATTATGCCGAGAGCTTCGACGAGTCCCTGGTCGGCAGGCTGGGTTACCGCCTGCCTGGGATGCTCGACCAGGCCATTCGAGCGGCAAGGCCGGGCCGCTTCGCGCTGGCGCTCGATCTCGGCTGCGGCACAGGCCTGATGGGGCAGAGGCTGCGGCCGATCGCCGACCGGCTGGAGGGGTATGACATTTCGGCCAAAATGCTGAGAAAGGCGCGGGCCAAGGGCGTCTACGATTTCCTCGACAAGGCCGATCTGCGGGATCTTCCCTATGCCGGTCCGAAAGCCGATCTGGTGACGGTGGCCGATGTTTTCATCTATGTCGGTGCGCTGGGCGGCGTGGTGAAGACGATTGCCGGCCTGCTGGCCACGGATGGCCTGTTCGCGTTTTCCGTCGAGACGCTGGCTGGCGATGGCGATTTTGCGCTGCTGCCGTCACGCCGCTATGCGCATGCGCAACGCTATGTGCTCGACGTGCTGGCCGCCAACGGGCTTTCGGTCCTGTCACTGGAACCAACCGCGATCCGGCAGGATCGCGGGGAACACGTCAACGGGTTGGTCGTTGTGGTCAGGGCTCCGAACTCAGCTGAACAAAAGACCTGACGACAGCCGGTCGGCGGTGTCGGCAGCTTTTCGTCGGGTGCGATAGGAATTTTTTCTTGACACCCTGCCCTCAGCTATGGTACATTTTCGCCGATGGTGCTGATTTGCGCCAGTGACCCGCCGGACAGGCGGGTTTTTCGTTTGATGCTCCGTCAGCCGCGCGCCTGCGGAGGGGCAGCCTCGCCGCCTCGCAAATATTCCTGCTGTGAAAAAGTCCGATTTGCATGCGCGACTGATATTTGCGATCTGCTCGCGTCAGGGCGGGATATCAGGAGGAGCATAGCCGATGCGCTGGAACATGATGATCTTGGCCTCTTGCCTGCTGACCGCCGGCTGTGTCGGTGGCACTTCGATGTCGGAACAGCAGGATGCGAACGTCCAGTCGTCCCTGCAATACGACAGCGTGCCGTGCGACCAGTTGCTGGCGCAGCGCAATGGCTTGGCGCAGCAATACAACCTGCCGATCAAGGCCAAGCCGACCTTCTCCAATCCGGCGATGGGCTTCGGCCCGTTCACGCCGGACATGCGCTCGAAGGCCAAGCGCGATACCGACAAGGCGAGCGGTGAGATCGATGCCATGAACCGGTCGATCGATCGACGCGACTGCGGCCAGCCAAACAAGCAGAAGAAGCTCGCTCTGCCCGGCTAGCTAATACCCCGCCTTGCGGTCCACCAGATTGTCGAGCTTTTCGCCGCGTTCGAAGGCGTCCATCTGGCGCAGCATGATCGGCGCCAGATGCACCGGATCGGAGGTCGCCGCCGCGTGTGGCGTCACGAACACTTTCGGATGCCCCCACAGCGGACTGGTCTTCGGCAGCGGTTCGACCTCGAACACGTCGAGGCTTGCCTCCTTCAACGTGCCGTCATCCAGCGCCCGCAAAATGTCGGCATCCTTCTGCAGGCGGCCACGCCCGGCATTGATCAGCACCGAGCCGCCGAGGCCGTTGCGTTTCCGCAGCTCCTTCAGCACGCCGTAGTTGATGATGCCCTTGGTCTCCGGCGTCAGCGGCAGAAGCACCACCAGGATGTCGGTTGCCTTGAGGAAGGGGATCAATCCAGCTTCGCCGGAATAGGTCGCGACGCCTTGCATGGCCTTGTCGCTGCGCGACCAGCCATTGACGGCAAAGCCGAGCGAGAGCAGCACCGAGGCCGCGGCGCGGCCGAGACTGCCGAGGCCCATGATGCCGACCGAAATGTCACCGGCAGGCCTCTGCTGCGGCTCATGCCAGATCTTCTTCGACTGCTGCGACCGGTAGAGCAGGCCCTGGCGGTGATGGTCGAGCACCCGCCAGACGACATATTCCGTCATGTACTGGGTGAGGTTGTCGGCAACGATTTTGACGATCGGCACGTCGGGCAGGCCGGGATCGGCGAAGATATGGTCGACGCCGGCGCCGATCGAGAAGATGGCGCGCAGATTGGGCAGCGACGCCAGGATGTTCGGCTTCTGCTTCCATACAACGGCATAGGTGATCGAGGGGTCGCTGGCGCCGTCCGGCTCCAGCACCACCTCGCGTTCGGCCGACAGCAGGTCGCGCCAGCGCTGCGGATGAAAGCCGGTGACGGCAAGCAGGATGCGGCCTTTTTCCATTGCGGTCCTCTAGTCCCTCTTTACGCAAATCACTCGCTGACGATGCCGACCGGTGCCGTCTCGATCTTGAAGGCGGCCGAGATCAGCGCCCGAGTATAGTCGGTTTGCGGATTTTCAAAAATCTGCTGGGAAGGGCCGGCTTCGACGATCCTGCCATTGCGCATGACGATGACGTCGTTGGCGAGCGCCCGGATGACTTTCAAATCATGGCTGATGAAGAGATAGGCGAGATCGTGCTTGGCCTGCAGGCTGCGCAGCAGGTCGACAACCTGCGCCTGCACGCTCATGTCGAGTGCCGATGTCGGCTCGTCCAGCATGACGAAGCGCGGGTTGAGCACCATGGCGCGTGCGATGGCAACGCGCTGGCGCTGGCCGCCGGAAAACTCGTGCGGGTAGCGGTTGCGGGTCGCCGGATCGAGCCCAACCTCCTTCAGCACGGCGGCCACCTTGTCGTCGCGCTCGTCGGGCGACAGCTTCGGCTCGTGGATCTTGAGGCCTTCCTCGATGATCTCGGCGATCGACATGCGCGGGCTGAGCGAGCCGAACGGATCCTGGAAGACGATCTGCAATTCGCGCCTGAGCGGCCGCATTGCATTGAAGGACAGCTGGTTGATGTCGCGACCGTTGAACTGGATCATGCCGGTCGACGAGATCATGCGCGCCAGCGCCAAGCCGAGCGTCGTCTTGCCGGAGCCGGATTCGCCGACCACGCCGAGCGTCTGGCCGGCGCGCACGGTGACATCGATGCCGTCCACTGCCTTCACATTGTCGACGGTGCGGCGGAAGAAGCCCTGCTTGATCGGGAACCAGACCTTTATGTCCTTGCCGGTCATGACCGGCTTGGCGTCGGCATTGGCGGCCGGCGGCTTGCCCTTCGGCTCGGCCGCCAGCAGATGCCTTGTGTAGGCATGCTGCGGATTGGCGAAAATCTCCTTGGTCGGGCCGGTCTCGACGATCTTGCCCTTGGTCATCACGCAGACGCGGTCGGCAATCTTGCGCACGATGCCGAGATCATGGGTGATGAACAGCATCGACATGCCCTTGCGGCTCTTCAAGCCGGCCAGCAGTTCGAGGATCTGCGCCTGAACGGTGACGTCGAGCGCCGTCGTCGGCTCGTCGGCGATCAGAAGTTCGGGCTCGTTGGCCAGCGCCATGGCGATCATCACGCGCTGGCGCTGGCCCCCGGACAACTGGTGTGGATAGGCATCGAGGCGCTTGTGCGGATCGCGGATGCCAACCTCGTTGAGCAGGGCCAGCGTGCGCTCCTTGGCGGGGCGGTCGGCCATGCCTTGGTGCAGCTTCAGGATCTCGACGATTTGATGCTCGATCGTGTGCAGCGGATTGAGCGAGGTCATCGGCTCCTGGAAGATCATGGTGATCTTGTTGCCGCGCACCTGCCGCAACTGCTTCTCGCCCATCGCCAGCAGGTCGTTGCCCTGGAACACGATCTTTCCCGAGGGGTGGCTGGCGCTTGGATAGGGCAAAAGCTTCAGCACCGAAAGCGCCGAGACCGATTTGCCGGAGCCGGATTCGCCGACCAGCGCCACCGTCTCGCCCTTGGCGATGTCGAACGAGATGTGGTCGACAGCCGTCGACTGGCCGCCGCCCTGGCTGAAGGCGACGCTGAGGTCCTGTACGCTGAGCAAGGGGGCTTCGCTCATCTGAACGTCTTGCGCGGATCGAAGGCGTCGCGCGTCGCCTCGCCGACGAAGACCAGCAGGGACAGCATCAGCGAGATGACGACGAAGCCGGAAATGCCGAGCCACGGCGCATTGAGGTTGCGCTGCGCCTGCTTGAGCAATTCGCCGAGCGAGGCGGAGCCGGGCGGCAGGCCAAAGCCGAGATAGTCGAGCGAGGTCAGCGTCGAGATCGAGCCCGAGAGCAGGAAGGGCATGAAGGTCAGTGTCGCCACCATGGCGTTGGGCAACAGGTGCCGGAACATGATGGTGCGGTTGGGCACGCCGAGCGCCCGGGCCGCGTTGACATATTCGAAATTGCGGGCGCGCAGGAACTCGGCCCGCACCACGCCGACCAGCGCCACCCAGGAAAACAGCAGCATCAGGCCGAGCAGGATGAAGAAGCCCGGCGGCAGGATGGCGGCGACGATGAGCAGGAGATAGAGCACCGGGATGGCGGACCAGATCTCGATGAAACGCTGGAACAAGAGATCCGTCCAGCCGCCGAAATAGCCTTGCACGGCGCCGGCCGCGACGCCGATCAAGGCGGAGCCGGCGGTCAGGATCAGGCCGAACAGCACCGAAATGCGGAAGCCGTAGATGACGCGCGCCAGCACGTCGCGCGCCTGGTCGTCGGTGCCGAGCCAATTCCAGTTGCCGACGATGCAGGCGGGGGCGGCAGCACCC
>NZ_RZRP01000471.1:0-4918 GCF_003997795.1 Mesorhizobium sp. M7A.F.Ca.US.005.03.2.1
GTGCAGGCCGAACGCGCCCGCCGACCGCGCGTTCGGCCTGCACGGCCGGGTGCGCATCCGCCCACGCCCGATAGTAGAGGGCGATCATACGGTGCTGCAGAATGTTGACGAAGTCGACGAACGTCGTGTCGCTGGTCAGTTGTGCCTCGGCGCCGGCGAACCAGCGTTGCGAGAGCCGGTCGAGCACCCAGCGCGTCAGATGCAGCGGCATTGGACCCTCGGGTCCCAGCAGACCAAAATTTGCCACCGTGACCCGGGCCGGTGCCGCATCGCGGGCTTCGCGGAACACAACCAGGTCCCGTGCGGAAAAGGCTAGGCGCACATGCTGGCCGAGCCGTGCCGGCTCACGGTCGGGACGGCCGGAATGGCCGAACAGACCGTTCCGTTGTTCGAGGCGGCGCAGCAGTTCGAAAAAGTCGAACGTCTCGGACAGACCTTCGGCCCTGTTCGGGCCGGGCGTGTCTAGATCAGGTAGCGATTGCCGGGCGTCATCGGCCATGGCACATCCTCCTGCTTCTGCAGCAGCCGCGTGCGAGTTCGCACGAAGCCGTTTATCCCGGCGTGACGAGCAAACAACCGCGCCAGCAAGGCCGAAAGCAGCAAGGTACTTTGGCCGGCCAGGACCGATTGATCAACATGCAACGTGACTTCGGTACCGCGTCCAAAGCACATCGGTCCATCGATTTGCAGACGTTCGATGACCGGCTGCGAGTCGATACGCACGATCGAATGCACATTTCGGGCAAGGCTTGGATCGCCGCGATCGGCATAAAGGTCGAGTAGCGCATGCAGGGGATCGATGCCGCGGCCTTCTTTGGCAAGACTGAGAAAGTTGAGCGCGAGCTGCGCCACCAGCCGCCAGGCGAGATCATCGGCCCGCGATTCCCCGTCGGCCCCAGCAGGCAGTGCCGCAGGAATAGCTGGCTGCGGCGCACGCAAGGCGCCAAGAAGCCTCACGGTTTCGACCGGGTCGCCGGCCTCTAACGTCAACGTCGGATTGTCATCGAGGATCGGCAGATCACGATTGGTGCAAAGCGCCATCACGTCGAGCCGCTTCAGCGGCCGGGTCGCCGGCCTTACGAGCGGCCGGGACACGGCCAGGAAAACGTCATCCCCGGTATAGGACGTTCGCGTCAGGCCTTCGCGGCGCTCCTCCTCCATCGCGCGGCGAGGGCGCCTTTCGGTCGAATAGACCCAACCACTACCGCCGTTCTGACCCAGGCTGAAGAGCTCGGGGATTTCAGCGTCGTTACCTTCCGTGTCGGCGTCCTCGACGCGGATGACCCGGTAGATTTCGAAGTCACGCGCCCGCGTCCGGTCCGCATGCAACACCTGGCGCGTCTTGCGTTCATCGACTTCGACGACGTTGCACTCGCGTTCGAACAGATTGATGATCGGTGTCGCGAAAAGTTCGAAGTCCGCCGGCGTCAGATCGGCCAGCTCGGGAACCGTGCGTTTGAACAGGAAAATGATCTCGAGTCCGGCCGCGCATTGGCGCACGACAGGCTGCAATCCCAAAACCCGTGCATAGTGAAAACGCTCGGGCATCATGAAGTATTCGCGCAGCAACCGGTATCCTTCGAATGTCGGGCGGGTGCGCGGCATCAAGGCCTCGTCGTCGCTGATGCCGATCATCTCGGGTGCCGGCAACGGCGACAGCGGGTTGGTCTTGCCTTCCGGTCGCGCTGCTGTGGCCGCGCAGGCGCCGAAAATCGCATCGAACAGTAGCGGCGCCTTGGTGCGTCCGGCAAAATAGAGGTCAAGCCGGTCGAGAGCCAGTTCGTCGAGCTTGCCTTTTCCGGTCCTGGCCAGCGTGAGGCGGAGCGCCGACTCGCCGCTGACACCGCCGATCGGTCCTATGCCAGCCATCGCCATCGCACTGCGGTCCTGAAAAAAGCTGACCGAAGTGACCGCGATCGGCCATAGAGTCATTTCCTGGGCGGTTGAGAAAATGCAGCGCGTTGACAGGCCTGGCTGCAGGCTGGAAACCAGCCGTGTGTTGCGCTTGACGACGTGGCCGGCCAGCATGGTCTGGACCTGCTGGCCGGGTTTCAGCACCGCCATCGCCGTTGCCGGCGCCGGCGTGACCAGATCGGGATAGAGAACGTCGAGCACACTGCGGGAAAATCGCGAGCGCTCGGCATCGACCTTTAGCCGGGTGCGCGCGGCCAGGAAGGCTACGCCATCGAGCAGGCGCTCGACATATGGGTCCGGACACGGCACCGTATCGAGGGAAAGATTGCGCGCCACCGCCGGATGCATGTCTGCGAATTCCGATGCAAGAGCGCGGATATGGCTCAGTTCCTCCTCGTAATATTCGACGAAGACCCGATCCATCTCAGGCCTCCCCAATTTCGGTCCGCGCCAAACCGTTGTCGAGATTGATCGTGGTGCGCAGGCGCATGCGTTCGGGAGTCGGGGTCATGATCAGAACGGCGTCTATCTCGATCTTCAGGCCGACGGTGTTGTCGCCAAGCGTGACCGTTACCTTTGTTGCGCTTTCCTTCAGGCGGGGCTCGAAGGTCGCGAGCACCATGCGGATCTCACGTGCCAACACCTCGCGATCGAAGTCGCGCGACGAGCGGCCCGAGAAGGAGGGCACGCCGTAATTGACCACGCTGCGGCGGACCTCCGGGAAATCGGCAAGCGAAGGGGGATTGTCCGCAACCTGTTCATTTTCCAGGTCGGAAAGAAGCGGCGTCGCCTCGAAGCGCTCTGTGTTGAAGAGCGCCTCGATGTCACGCCGTACCGCTTCCCTGAGCACGCGCGCCGATACCACCACGCCACGGCTTTCGATTTCGACGCGGTGCTGGGTCTGAACGGCCAACCGATGCAGACGGCGTTTCTGATCCGGTGTCAGTACCACATCGGCGTCGATGGCACGCGTGCTGCCGGCAACGAGTGTGTCGAGACGGTCCGCGCCAAGCTCGTCGAGCAGGACATGGCGCAGCCCGTCTATTTCCGAGGTCAGGCCCGGCAGATCATTGACGAGACGATCCCAAAGCGACGGCTGGACGGCTTCGCTTTTCGCCCGCAAGCTGCCAGTGGTCTGCTGCATGCCCGCGCCGGGTCGCCGAACCTCACTTGCCGACATAGACATCCATTTCGGCTTCATCATTGCCGTCATAGACGAATTTGATCTTCTTGTAGGCGAAGCTGACCTCTTCCTGGATCAGGTCTTCCTCATCCTCGGCCTGCGACATGTCGTATTCCATGATCGAGGCGTCGGTGAGGGTAACGACCAGGTAATCCTTGGTCTCGCCATCGATGGTCCGGCGGGCCGAGAACACCACCTCATCAAGGGCCTTGTTTTCGAACAAAGCCTTTTTCAGATAGGGCGATGATTTGTCGTAGTGCTTGGTGAATTTGATCATGCCCATGGAGACGCGGCCACGGCGTGACAGCGAATTGGGATCATAAGGTGCGACCATCTTGTAGTCGACGCCATGGATTTCGATCTCGTCATCGTGGCCGTCGCGGGTGCTGGGGCCTTTGATATCGGGAACCTTCAGGAAGCCATCAATCTTCGTAGTCGGCATTGTGTTTCTCCACCGCTTTCAAAAAACCAGGTTGTCGTTGCTGCGATCAAGTCTTAACGGACGGTAGTTCCGAGACCAGTCGGAGCGACGCGTTGATGCCCTCCAGCTGGTAATGCGGGCGCAGATAGAAGCGGGCATTATAATAGCCCGGCCGCCCCTCCACGCTGTCCACCTGGACCTCGGCGGCGGCAAGCGGGCGCTTGGCGCGTGCCTTGTCGTCGGCAAAGGCCGGGTTGGCCAGCACGTATCGATTGATCCACTCGGTCAACCAGATCTGCATGTCGGCGCGCTCCTTGAACGAGCCGACCTTGTCGCGCGCGATCGCCTTGAGGTAGTGCGCAAAGCGCGAGACCGGGAACAGGTAGGGCAGGTTGGCGCTCAGCCGCTCGTTCGACTGTGCATCGGGGTCGACCAGCCGCCCCGCCCGCGTTTCGTCGTCCTGCAGCGAGTGTGCTCCGATGAAGGCCGCGAGATCGGTATTCTTCCGGTGCAGGATGGGCATCAGGCCAAGCTTGGCCAGTTCCGCCTCGCGCCGGTCGTCGATGGCGACTTCCGTGGGACATTTCATCGCGATCGAGCCATCATCGGTCGGGAAGCTATGCACCGGCAGGTTGAGCACCGTGCCACCATTCTCCACGCCGCGGATCTGCGTGCCCCAGCCGAAAAGCTTGTGACTGCGGTTGATGTTGACGCCCATCGGGAAGGCGGCGTTCATCCAGACATATTTGTTGTGATCGCCCTCCACCTCTTCCTCGAAGGTGAAACCCTTCACCGGAACGGTATCGGTGCCGTAGGGCAGCCGCGCCAGGACGCGGGGCATGGTCAGGCCGATGTAGCGAGCGTCCTCACTCTCGCGCAACGACTGCCACGAGGCATAGGCGGGGTTGGAGACGATCTGCTGCAGGTCTTGCGGGTTCGGCAGTTCCTGCCAGCTGTCCATGCGAAATAGGCGCGGCGAAGCGGCCGCGATAAACGGCGTATGCGCGGAAGCGCAGATGCCGGAGATGTTGCGCAGCAGGCCGACGTCACGTGGGTGATTGGAGAACTCGTAGGCGCCGATCACGCAGCCGATTGGTTCGCCGCCAAGCATCGAATACTCGTCTGTGTAGACTTTCTTGAAGATCGGGCTCTGGTCCCACATCTGACCTTCATAGTCTTCAAGCGTATCGGCCAGCTGCTCTTTGGAGATGTTCATCACCCGGATCTTCAGCTTCTGATCCGTCTCGGTGTTGTTGACGAGATACCACAGCCCTCGCCATGTGCCTTCCATCTCACGCACTTCCGGCGCGTGCAGGATTTCGTTGACCTGTGTCGTCAGCATCTTGTCAATGCAGGCGATCAGCGACTTGATCGATTTGATGGCATTGGGAGAGATGGTG
>NZ_RZRP01000472.1:0-4904 GCF_003997795.1 Mesorhizobium sp. M7A.F.Ca.US.005.03.2.1
CTACTTGCCATGCGCGCCCTCGATGTCGCCGAGGACGCTAAGCGGGAAGCCGTTTGACATGGTAGGAGCCGCCAAATGGCCTGTTGCCGCCGACATCCTATTGTTGCGCGATTTCATCGAGGAAACAGCCTATCAGGGCGTTCTTCATGAGCTTGCGGTTGGCGATCGCCGAAAACTCCGTCTTCTTGGCGACGTTGCTAGTCAGGATCGGCCGGATGTCTCCCCGCTTCTCCCAGATTTCCGCGAAATGGGTTGGGAGAAAGCCAAGATAGCTTCCCGACAAGATCAGAAACAGCACGCCTTCGGTGACATGCGAAATCGCTTTCAAGGACATGTTCATGCGATCGACATAGGACCGCTCCGCCTCGGAATAGCCGTGCTGGACGAAGGCCCGTCCGGAAAGGTCAGCGATCTGGATGTCGCTGTCGGCAATCTGGAAGAGGGGGTGCCCTGCCCCGCAGTAGAGATGGCTCACTTCCTCGAAAAGAGGCACAGCCGAGATGTCCGCGTGCTCCGATTCCAGGACCGTCACACCGACATGGATACGCATCTCCTGGACGCCGCGGGTTATCTCCGCGGACGATCCGGAGATAATCCTGATGCCGACGTCCTTGTGTTTGCCGCAATAGGCCGAGATGGCGCGATGCAGAGGGGACTCCGACTGGGTGACGATCGTGTCGACCAGTCCAATGTACAGTGTCCCGGTCAGGCCGGCCATGGTGTCGTTGATCTGCGAACGGAAAATCTCCAGCGAGGCAAGCAACTGGCTCGTCGCGGAATAGGTCCGCTCGCCTTCCGGCGTCAGGCTGAAGCCCGATCGGCCCCGGTTGCACAGCCGCATGCCGAGACGGATTTCCAGATCGCTCATCTGCTTGCTGATCGCGGATTTAGATGCGCCCAGTTCGACTTCGGCGGCAGAAAAGCCGCCGCAATCGACTACGGTGCGGAAAATACGGAGCAACTTGATCTCGGCGTCGCCGATCTCACCCGTGAAAAGTCGATGTGGCCAGTTCATGCTTGATCATTGCTCAGGCGGAGCACTGTTTGTACCCGCCTGAGCAATACTAAGGGACCGCTGTGGCGCCTACAAGCTGCCCGCGGATGTCGGACTGCGGTCAGCTCACAAGGCTGCTCGGATGGCAGCCAGTCCCCGCCTGATGTCGTCGGCCGAGTTGTAGAAGTGCGGCGAGAAGCGGATGAAATCCTTCCGGAGCGAGGCGATCACATTGTTTTGCTTCAACGTCCTTGCAAATGCGGCGCTGTTCTTGCCTGCAAAGCGCGCGGCGACGGTTGCAGAGCGCTGCTTCGGATCCTTTGGACCCAGCACTTCCGCGCCGAGTTCAAGCAGCCCGTCAACCAATTGTCTTGAGATTTTCGCGTTGTGCGCCTGGATCGCGGTGATGCCCGTGTCCAGCAGGTAGCGCAGGCTCACCGTCGCGCCAATCGCGGTGCCATAGGCCATGGTTCCGAATTCATAGCGCTTCGCTCCCTTCGGCAGTTCAATTCTGTCCGCCTGGAAATCCCACATATCCTTATGCGACCGCCAACCCAGCAGGCCGGGGTTCATGTCCTGCATGCGAGGCGAAATATACGTCAGGCCTGTTCCGAACGGACCACACAGCCATTTGTATGTGGAGGTTGCCACGGCGTCGATGCCGCTGCCCGCGGCATCGACCATGACCTGCCCGGCCGACTGCGTTCCATCAACGACGCAGAGAGCACCATGGCGGTGTGCTTTGTCCGCAATCGCCTTGAGGTCATAGACCTGGCCGGTTCCGTATTCGACATGCGAAATGCAAACGACGGAGGTGTTGGCATCGATCGCGCCAAGCAATTCATCCATATCGATGGCCATACCATCGCGTGGCTTGACCCAGCGCATCTCCGCACCCGTGTGCTGCGCGACCCGCATCCAGGGGTAGACTGTGCTCGGATGGGTTATGGATGTGGCCACAATGGTCGATCCTTTTTTCGGCATCGCCGCCCAGGCCAGCGACGACATCAACACAGTCTCGCTGGAGGCGACCGCGATGTCGGCAGGTGTCGCATTGAAGAGTTCCGCAGCGGCCGCGTTCAGGTCATCGAAGCATTTGACCTCGGATTCCTCATCGAACGTCACAGTTCCGTCTTCGGCGAGTTGCGTCTGCCAACGATTGATCGCTTCGGCCGCCGTCTTGTGCGTCAGCCCGACCGATGCGGCATCGAGATACACGTAAGATTGCGCCGGCGGAAAGACTTCCAGCGATGCCAGTCGGCCCTCGTTTGCGTAGTTGTCCAATGTCTAGCTCCCTTCAGGATCGTGTTGGTTTCAGATGCGACAGGTATTTGCGCTCGAGCTGGCGGAATGCCGCTGTGATCAGGAAGGTGAGCGCAAGGTAGAGGAAGGCGGCGGTGAGCAGGCCTTCGGCAGCGAGATAATATTTGTTGTTGAGCATCCGGCCGGCGCCCAGGATGTCGATGATGGTGATGGTGCTTGCCACCACGCTGCCATGCAGCGTGAAGATGACTTCGTTGGAAAGAGGTGGCAGCGAACGTCGCCAGGCGGACGGGAAAACGATCAGCCAGAACAGCCGGACGCCGGATAGACCCAGAGCTTTGGCGGCTTCAACTTCGCCTTTGGGGACGCCTTCGATCGCACCTCTCAGGATCTCCGTGAGATATGCGGCGGAGCAAAGCGTGATCGAGAGGAATGCGCACCCCCATGCCCCGCGCAGGACTGGCCAGAGAAAAGAATGGCGTACGAACTCGAACTGCGCGACGCCGTAATAGAGGAGATAGAGCTGCACAAGCAGCGGCGTACCGCGGAAAACATAGGTGTAGCAGAACACTACCCTGTTGAAGACGCGAAGTTTTTGCGCCCGGATCACCGCGAGAGGAATGGCGATCACGACGGCGAGTAGCAACGGTAGTGTGACCAGCAACAGGGTGTTGATGAACCCCTTCGCAAAGAGAGGCCAGTTGGCGGCGATAACACCGAGATCGATCGGTGAAAAATCCTGGAGCTTCGACCACGCGGTTTCCATGTCAGACGGTCTCCGCCACGCGAAGCCGTCTGGCGAGAAAGCGCAGTCCCACGTCGGAAGCGATCGTCAGGCCGAGATAGATGATCAAAACGATGAAGATGAAGGTGAATGGCTGGTGCGTTGCGCGTCCAGCCGCGTTTGCCTTATTGACGATGTCCTCCAGTCCCATCACTGACGCCAGGGCAGTTGTCTTCATCAGGCTCAGCCAGTTGTTGGTGAAGCTCGGCATGGCGTTGCGCATGAGTTGGGGCCAAATGACCAGCTTGAAGAGGATCCACCCGTTCATGCCGAGCGCCTTGCCACCTTCGCTTTGACCGCGCGGTATCGACAAATACGCACCGCGGAACGTCTCGGTCATGTACGACCCGAAGATGACGCCGATTGCTGCAACGGCCACGGTGAACGGGTCGAGCTGCAGCGTGTCCCACAACCCTGTCGCGTCACCGATCCGGTTAACAACCGCCTGGCCGCCATAGTAGAGCAGCAGCATCAAGACCAGGTCCGGAACGCCCCGGACCAAGGTAGTGTAGGTCTCGGCCGCGCGGCGCGCGGCCGAGAATTTCGATGATTTTGCCCAAGCTCCGATCAGGCCCAGTGCCGTGGCCACCACGAGCGAGCAGACGCTCAACGCAATCGTGACGTAGACGCCCTTCAACACAAACGGCAGGTAGTCGGCAGTTTCAGCCACAATCACCTTTACAGTCTATAGTTACACTCGAGAGCGTACGTGTTCACTTGCCAAAGATGTCGTAGCTGAAATATTTGTCGTTGATCGTCTTATAGGTCCCATCGGCGCGAACCTCCTTGATCGCCTTGTTCAACGCCTCACGAAGCTCGGTGTCGTCTTTTCGGAGGCCGATCCCAATGCCTGCACCGAAGCAACCGGGTTCGCTGACAGGGTCACCCTGGAACGCAAAACCCTTGCCGCGCTCGGTCTTCAGCAAGCCGAAATCGAGCTGGATCCGATCTGAGAAAACCGCGTCCAGTCGGCCGGCAGCAATGTCGAGGAACATGTCTTCAGCGTTCTGGTAAACCTGGACGCTGGCATTCGGATAGGTCTTCTCCAGATAGCACTGCGCCACACCCGGAATGGTGCCGATCTTCAGTCCACCCAGAGCCTTGTCGGCGAAGTCGATCTTGGTTCCGTCGGACGCAACGAACGCAGCCGCTGTTTGATAGTATGGATCGGTAAAGTCGATCTGCTTTTTACGCTCCTCGGTGATGGTCATCGAGGCAAAGATGCCATCGAACTTTTTGACCAGCAGACCCGGGATCATGCCGTCCCAATTCTGGGCTACGAAGGTGCAGTTCCGGTCCATCTTCTTGCAGAGAGCATTCCCTAGTTCGATTTCAAAGCCCGCTATCGAGCCGTCCGCGGCTCGAAAGTTGAAGGGCGGATATGCGGCTTCGGTGGCGAACGTAACGTCCCCCGCCACGGCCAGAGCGGGCATCAGGACAATTCCGAGTACCGCGACCAAGCCAAGCAATTTCTTTTTCATTTTTTGTCCCCTGGATTATGCGGGCATCTGCCGCAAGTTGACGATGTGGCATCCCTTGGGTCCACCCGGCGATCTTTCTCGTCGCAACCGAGGCGGGCTATCCATTGCGAAACTACTTCGCGCCGCATATGCCCTCCGGCCTTTCTGCGGTTCCAAGGTTAGTGCAGCCGGGGTTGTATGCGTTACCTAATTCCGAAAGCCAGGTTTCCAAACTAGGCAACCAAGCGTCGTCAGGTCCCATGCTAGGGCGGTGCGGCGCTATCAAATTGATTGGTTCTGCTCGGGGAGATGAAATTGACGAAGATCGTGTCGCTTGAGCAAATCCTGAAAGCGCTGCCGGACATCGATGTCGTCGCCGAAATCGAGCGTGGCTTCGTTGCCC
>NZ_RZRP01000473.1:0-4898 GCF_003997795.1 Mesorhizobium sp. M7A.F.Ca.US.005.03.2.1
ACCCTATCGCTGGTGCCGGTGTCGCTCGGCGACCGCTCCAACCCGACACCACCCGAAGAGGTCAAGCTCGACCTGGCGCGCGTCTGGCGGATTTCGCCGCTGGGCTGCTTCGGCTGCATCGCCGTCGGCGTCACCAACAGCGCCTTTCGCACCTTGTCGCCGGTTTATGCCGAGCAGATCGGCATGTCGGTCGCCGATGTCGTGACCTTCGTCAGCGTCGGCATCTTCGGCGGCGCCATCATCCAGTATCCGCTCGGCTACCTCTCCGACCGCTGGGACCGGCGCCGGGTGCTGCTGATGACGACCTGCTGCGCGATGCTTTCGGCGCTGGCGCTGGTGTTCATCGCCGGTAGCAATCCGCTGCTCAACTTCGTCCTCGTCTTCATCTTCGGCTGTTTCGCCATGCCGCTCTATTCGTTGTCGGCGGCCCACTCCAACGATCGCGCCGACACCGGCGAGTTCGTGCTGATCAACGCGGCGCTGATGCTGTTCTATTCCTTCGGCGCGATCGGCGGCCCGTTCGCCGCCTCGACGGCGATGCAATATTTCGGACCGGGCGCCCTGTTTGTATTCAGCGCGGTGGTCTATGCGATCTTCATCGCTGTCATCCTCTACCGCATGCAGGCTCGGTCCGGCGTGCCGGCGGGCAGGCGCGGCCGCTTCATTGCGCTCCTGCGCACTTCGACGGTTTTCGCGCGGCTGGCCAGGAGAAACGGCGATTCCGACGGTCCGGGAACCTCATGATGGCGGTGCCAAAGCTTGACGAAAGCCCCGGCGGCTGAAATCTAGGAAGACCTTACTCCTGCCAAAAGCGATTTGATGCACGTCATCACCACCCAGAAAGAACTCGAGACCGTTCTCGCCGCTTTCGAAAAGTCGGATTTCGTCACTGTCGACACCGAATTCATTCGAGAAACGACGTTTTGGCCGATCCTGTGCCTGATCCAGATGGCCGCTCCCGGCGTGACGGCACTGATCGATCCGCTGGCTCCCGATATCGACCTGAAGCCGTTCTTCAGGCTGATGGCCAACGAGGCGGTGGTCAAAGTCTTCCACGCCGCGCGGCAGGACATCGAAATCATCGTCCATCTCGGCGATCTGGTTCCGCATCCAGTGTTCGACACGCAAGTGGCGGCGATGGTCTGCGGCTTCGGCGACAGCGTTTCCTACGATCAGCTCGTGCAGCGCATCACCGGCGCGCGGCTCGACAAGTCGTCGCGCTTCACCGACTGGCGCCACCGGCCGCTTTCCGACAAGCAGCTCGACTATGCGCTGGCCGACGTCACCCATCTGATCGAGGTCTATCAGCACCTCAGCGCCGAACTGGAGCGGGAAAACCGCGCCCATTGGCTTAACGAGGAAATGGAGGTCCTTACCTCCCGCGAAACCTATGATCCGCATCCCGAGGACGCCTGGAAGCGGCTGAAGATGCGGCTGCGCAAGCCGCAGGAACTGGCGATCGTGCAGGGCGTTGCGGCGTGGCGCGAGCGCGAGGCGCGCGAACGCGACGTGCCGCGCGGCCGCGTGCTCAAGGACGACGCGATCTACGAGGTGGCGCAGCAGGCGCCGCGCGACGCGGCAGCCCTGGGCAAGCTGCGCACGACGCCGAAGGGCTGGGAACGCTCCTCGACGGCGACGGCGCTGCTCGGCGCGGTCAACACCGCCCTTGCCTTGCCCAAGGAGCAGATGCCGAAACTGCCAAAGAGTTTCCAGCCGCCCGAGGGCTCGAGCGCCGCGGCGGAACTGTTGAAGGTGCTGCTGCGGATCGTCGCCGAAAAGGAAGGCGTCGCCTCCAAGGTGCTGGCCTCCAGCGACGACATCGACCGTATCGCCGCCGAGGGCGAGGAAGCCGACGTACCGGCCCTGCAGGGCTGGCGGCGCGCGGTGTTCGGCGAGGCCGCGCTCAAGCTGGTACGCGGCGAGATCGGCATCAAGTTCGACAAGCGCAAGATTGCGGTGTTCGACCTGTAGACGTCCCTCGCGGATTTTCCTTCTCCCCTTGCGGGAGAAGGAAAAAGTGCCCTGCTCAAACCATGCCGAG
Organism: Mesorhizobium sp. M7A.F.Ca.US.005.03.2.1; assembly: GCF_003997795.1. Classification (NCBI taxonomy): domain Bacteria; kingdom Pseudomonadati; phylum Pseudomonadota; class Alphaproteobacteria; order Hyphomicrobiales; family Phyllobacteriaceae; genus Mesorhizobium; species Mesorhizobium sp. M7A.F.Ca.US.005.03.2.1. Next base: position 2,042 of record NZ_RZRP01000473.1, read on the forward strand.
CAGGTGCAGCGCGAACCAGATCCATCCCAGCAGGAGAATCACCGCACTGACGAAGAATGACCGGCTGCGCAGCAGCAGATTGTTGCTGGTCAGGTGAACCCAGGCGTGGAAATAGCGCGATGCGACGAAAATCCACATCAGCGCCAGGGTCAGATAGTTGACGCCGTTGGTCAGGTGCAGCGTCAGGCACAGCACATAGAACAGCACCGGCAGCTCGAACTGGTTGGTGAGATTGGCGGCAACGGTGACGCTGGAGGCCGGCTCGGTCGAACGCACCTTGAACTGAGCTGGCTTCGCCTCGCCTGACCTGATTGCGCCGTATCTGCGGCGACCCAGGATGCAGTAGACGATGTAGATCAGCAGCACATGCGCCAGAACAGGCCAGAAGATCGTGGTCTGGTTCACGAAGTTTCCCCTACCCGGCTAAGCTTTGCGCGCGGCATCAGGCCAGGCGTTTCTGGCCTGCCAGCCAGAAGGCGGCAATGACGATCACCGGGACGGCGAAAAGCGCGAATTTGGTGACGGTGAGCGCCGAAGCCAAAGACAGCGAGTCCGGATTCGCCGACAGGAAATCGGACAGAAGCCGCGCTACCGCGATGTTCTGGGCGTAGTCGGCAAGCGTGTAGGGCAGCACCAGGACCAGCGCGAAGATCGACTGCAGCTGCACCGGCTGCACGCGGAAAGCCTTCAATCGCCGGCCGGTGGCCAGGATCAGGCTGACCAGCGTCACAGACAGCAGCGCCGGGAACAACAGAGCGAAGGTCAGATAGTGCCAGACGAGAATGATCTCGCCGCCGCGCCGGCCGAGTGCCGTCAGCCAGGCCATGCCTTCGTCCGGAGTGAAACCGAAAATACGCATGTCGAGTGATGGCAAGCCGCCGCTCAACTGGCGAAAGTAGAGGAATTCCATAGCCGTCATGGCGGTGAAAACCACCGCCGACAGGAAACAGAGTGCGCCTGCGTGGCGCGGCAGCCGCAGGATCGTTGCCGTCAGGCTCCGCCCGAGCCCGTACTGGTCAGGCTCCGCCGGGATAGTTCGGGCTTTCGCGGGTAATCGTGACGTCATGGGCGTGGCTTTCACGAAGTCCGGCATTGGATATGCGCACAAAGGTGGCGCGCTCGCGGAAATCGGCAAGGTCGCGGCCACCAACATAACCCATAGCGGCTTTCAGCCCGCCCGCAAGCTGGTGCAGCACACCAGACACAGGTCCTTTGTAGGGAACCTGCCCTTCGATGCCTTCCGGGACCAGTTTCAGCGTGTCGCGCACCTCGGCCTGGAAGTAGCGATCGGCGGAGCCGCGGGCCATGGCGCCGACCGAGCCCATGCCGCGATAGGCCTTGAAGGAGCGGCCCTGATGCAGATAGACCTCGCCCGGGCTTTCGTCGGTTCCGGCCAGCAGCGAGCCGATCATGGCCGCACTGGCGCCTGCGGCCAACGCCTTGGCCAGATCGCCGGAATATTTGATGCCGCCATCGGCGATCACCGAGACGCCGGATTTGTGCGCCGTCTCGACCGCCGACATGATGGCCGAGAGCTGCGGCACGCCGACGCCGGCAACGATGCGGGTGGTGCAGATGGAACCCGGGCCGATGCCGACCTTGACGGCGTCGGCGCCGGCGTCGATCAGCGCCTGCGTGCCCGCGGCGGTGGCGACGTTGCCAGCCAGGATGCGGACGGAGTTGGATAGTTTTTTCGCCCGCGTGACGGCGTCGAGCACGCGCTGCGAGTGGCCATGCGCGGTGTCGATCACCAGAAGGTCGACGCCGGCATCGATGAGGCGTTCGGCGCGCTCGAAACCGTCATCGCCGACGCTGGTGGCGGCGGCGGCGCGCAGGCGGCCCTGTGCGTCCTTGGTGGCGTGCGGATTGAGCTGCGACTTCTCGATATCCTTGACGGTGATCAGTCCGACGCAATTGCCTTGCCTGTCGACGACGACCAACTTTTCGATCCTGTGCTGGTGCAGGAGGCGCTTGGCCTCGTCCTGGTCGACGTTCTCCTTGACCGTGATCAGGTTGTCACGGGTCATCAGTTCATGGACCTTCTGCGCCGGATCGGACGCAAAGCGCACGTCGCGATTGGTCAGGATGCCGATCAGCCGGCCGATCTTGTGGCCGCCGCTGCCGCCGTTCTCGACCACCGGAATGCCCGAGATCGAATAGCTGCGCATCAGGCCCAGCGCGTCGGCGAGCGTCGCGTCGGGGCCGATGGTGACGGGATTGACCACCATGCCGGATTCGAATTTCTTGACCTGCCGCACCTGCTCGGCCTGTTCGGCCGGCGAGAAATTGCGGTGGATGACGCCAATGCCGCCGGCCTGGGCCATGGCTATGGCAAGCCGCGCCTCGGTGACGGTGTCCATCGCCGCCGACAGGATCGGCACATTCAGGTCGATGTCGCCGGCGATGCGGGTGCGGACATCGGTTTCGCCAGGCATGACCTCGGAATGACCCGGCTGCAGCAGCACGTCGTCAAAGGTCAGCGCCAATGCGCCGGTGGACGTTTCGATGATTTTTGCCATGGCCAGTCCCTTGAACATAAAAACGGTGGGGGAATACAAAAAAGCGCTGGACCGGAATGGACAGCGCCGACTCGTTTCTTCCCTTTCAGGATTGGCGCTGGCTGGTACCACGTCCAAGCACCGATGAAAAGCCGATGATTTCACGCTCCCGGAAAGGTGACTTTCCGGCGAAGGGATGCCACCTGTGGTTGCCGGTCGCACAAAAGTGACAGCAAATTAATGCGACATCCCGGCGAAGGCATGGTAACCGCCCGCCTCAGGGCCGACATGCAACCGGCAACGCAACATTCAAGTCTGGACGCGTTCGTTGAACCGCACCATCCCGCTTATATTGGCGG
>NZ_RZRP01000474.1:0-4894 GCF_003997795.1 Mesorhizobium sp. M7A.F.Ca.US.005.03.2.1
GGTTCCGGCGCGCCCTTGAGCGCGCGCAGACCGCGCCGCTCGAGCACGGCGTCGTCATAGTGGAAGCCGTCCATCGGTACGACCTCCGCTGCACCTTCGGGCAGCAGTTCATGCAGCCTTGCCGACAGCGTCGACTTGCCGGCGCCCGGTGGACCGGCAATGGCGACGATGAAGCGGTTTGCCTTGCCGGCACGCTTGAAGATGGTGGCGGCGAGATGGGCGATTTCGGACATGAGAGCCTCTCTGGCAGAGCTTCAGATCCACCATGTTCCGCATGATGATTTCGGCCACATCTTGGCGACAGTTCACGGAAATTTCAAACCCTGCGGCCGCGCAATCACACCTACGAGGCCAGCGGCTGGCCGATGCGCAGGAAATCGCTGTCGAAGGGAACCTCCGGCGTCGAACCACCGGCTTGCAGCCGCATGCGGCCATCCGCCGTCATGACGTCCCGCGGCGGCTCGCCGCCCGACAGCGGCAGGACGCCGATGACGTGGCGAAAGGACACGCTTTGGCCTTCGCCCAGCGCAAAAGCGGTCGCCACCCCTTCGCGCTTCAGCCAGTTGTCGCCGATCGAGGCGGCATGGCCGACGGCAGCGCGGCCATCCTCGATGCCGAGCACGCCAAGGTGGCGGCCGCTCCATGGGGCGTAGTCGCGCCCGCCATTGCTGAACCACAGCATGGTGATTGGCAGTTCGGCCGGGTTCTTCAGCACCAGCACCAGATCGTCCTCGGCCTGTCGTGCAAGCGCGGTCCATCCCGGCCCGCCATGGTCGGCTTCGACCAGCGTGATGAAATCCTCGCGGCGGTCATCCATACGGTATTCCGTCAGGTCGAGCGTGCCGCCGCCGGCGGCGGGAAAATGACCGAGATCGGCGGAGCGCGCCGGATAGGCGAGCATGAAGCGGCCGCGTGCGGGATCGGGCTCCAGCGGGTCGTCCAGCGTCGCGGCAAAACGCGTCGGCGAAAAGGCCAGCCTGCCGCCGCCGGTCATGGCCGTCATCGGGTGATGGGCGACCGAGATGGCACCATGGCCGCCTGAAAACGCATGCTCCTGGTAGAGGAAGGGATGGCCGTCGTGCAGCGTCAGGATCTTGTCGACCGAAGCGCCCATTACCTTGTGCCGCAAGCGGTAGACGGCGCGCCAGCCATCGTCGGTCGCGACACTTTCGACGACATCCCAGGCGCTGTTGGCCGTCCAGCCATGCAGCGGCGCTTCCTCGACATCGCTGCGCGAAAACGGCGCGCAGAGGAAATCGCCGGACAGCCGAACCGTGCCTTCCGGCAGGTCTTTCGGCAGCGTCTCGTTCGCATCGACCCAGGGCGCGCGATGCAGCGGCTTCAGCTGCCGCCCGCCGCCCTCGACGACCATGTCGGCGATGTGGCCGACCGTGAGGTCGAGCGAAACCGAAATGCCTCTGGCCTTGATGGTGTGGATGGTCATTGCGCTGTCACCGATTCTGAAGGCGCAAACTGAACCGTTCGGCGGCGGTTGCGCAAGCACTGCGACAGGGCATTTTTGCATCGCGCACCTTCACCTTCCCCACAAGGGGAGGGTGAGCTACTGTCGCTTGTATTCCCGCACCGGCGACTTGGTGTCGTCGGTGTAGGTAACCTGCACCGACATCGATTTCACGCTGTCGGCGACCTTGAAATAGGGTTGGTAATCGTAGGGAATGGCGTAGGGGTCCTTCTTGTCGCAAGGCGGCATCTTGATCTCCTTGTCGAGTGCCGCGCCGTTCAGGCTGTAATGCACCTGTTTGATGGCGCAGCGGTAGGACAGCATCTGGGTGAAATAGACCAGGCCGTGGTTGCCGCTGGCATCGAAGGCGATCCACGAGGTCCAGAACTGGTCGAGGATCTGCTTGTTGCCTTGCTGAAGCGCTGTTTCGGGGTCGAAGCGGATGTCGAACGGGCCGGTCTCGCGGCCCCTGATATCGAGATATTTGATCGCAATGATCCCCGCCACGGTGCTGTCGGGCATCTCGAAGCTCGGATTGGCCATCGGCTTGCCGGTCGTCGGGTCGTTCATGGCCAGGAAACCGGTGTCGGTGAAAGGACCGCTGTCGCCCATGCGCCAGGAGATGGCGGTCGCCGGCTCGGGCAGCGAGATGGTCATCGACCAGCCCTGGTTGGAGCGCATCGGCGTCAGCGAAGGCACGAAGCGGGCGGGGTCGAGCACGTCGCCAAGCGCCGCCAGCCGGCTGCGGCTGCGGTCCAGCCAGTCGGCGAGCTGCGTCTGGTCGACGAAATATTTGAGCAGCCCGCCATCCTTCTCGTAGGCCATGAATTTGGTCAGCGCCTTGGCCTCGTTGCGCTTGTCGGCCAGCGTCTGGGCGCCGAGCCGGTCCTCCGAAAACTCCTGCGCCAGCAGGAAATAGGCCGGCGCGAAATCGGCATGGGCGGCGACGAAGGCGTTGAGCTTGTCGAGGCGCTGGGCGTCGTCGAACTGCTGGATATGCACGAGCTTGATCGACAGCGCCTTGCCCTTGTCGGCAAGCGCGCCGAACACCTCGCGCGCGCCGGCCTTGCCGTCCTGCACCCGAAGCAGCGTGGCAAAGCGCGTATAGGGGTCGATGGCGTCGACGTCGAAGCCGGCAAAGGCGAGGTAGGAGCGCCGCGCATTCAGCATGTCGCCGGACAGCTCGTAGACTCGCGCATTGTGGTAGAACTCGTCCGGCCGCTTCGGCTCGGCGATCGCCCCGCCCTGCGCGGCAAGGGCGGCAAAGCCCTTGGCGATGATGTCGATCGAGGCGGCGATCTGCACGGTCGTCGCTTGCAGCTTCTCGGTCTGGGCCTGCTGCTGCGCCTGGCCGGCGACCAGCGTCTCGGTCTCCTTCTTCACCTCGTCGGTGGTCTTCTGCACTTCCGCCGTCTGCTCAGTCTGCTGCTGCTGGACGGACGCGATCTCGTCGGTCTTTTTCGCCACCGTGTCGGTCGACTGCTTGACCGCCTCGACCGTCTTTTGCGTCTGCGTGACGGTCTGCTCGATCTTCGCAACTTTCTCGGTAACGATGCCCATCGACTGCTGCAGCCCGGCAATGGCCGGCACCAGGCTGGCGATCACCCCGTGCTGGGCGTTGGTCTGCTGCTGCAGGCCGTAGACGCCGCCGGCGACGGCCGCCGCACTGGTGGCGAAGATCAAGGCCGGCAGCGCCTTGGCCGCCAGCACCAGCCGGAGCACGATGGCAATGGCGATGATGATTGCGGCCACCGCGGCGACCAGCGCGACATAGGCGGCGAACGGCGCCAGCGGATTGAGGATGTCGGATACGGCACCCCCGACAAAGGCGACGCTGCCAGCCCATTTGCCGGTGCGGCTGAGTGATGCCCTGATAAGCGAGGGCGCAGCGCCCCCGGCCCCGATGTTCGTCATGCCAAGCCCCCAAGCCCTCGATACCACGCCCCTTCCCACGGGAAACGCGGCCTTGGCAAGCAAAGACGCGGGAAAACCGGCGTTTTCGGGGCGGATGCCAAGCTTGCGCGGCTCGACAATCCTGGGGCTAACCGGCATTAACCAAATGGACGCAACAGCCGCGTTACGTTAGCGTCGTCTCATCTCAGCAACAGCCGACCCAGAACAGTCCAGCCCTTGTCCTACCTGCGCCCCCTTCCGCTCATCCAGAGAGTTTTTGCGGCACTAGCCCTGCTGGTGCTGCTGGCCGGCTGCGCCACGACGCCGCCCGACAGCGTGCTGGCCGTGCCCGCGCCGGCGCAGAGATATGCGGCCATCGTGGTCGACGCCAGGACCGGCAAGCAGCTGTTCGAGGTCAGCTCGACGGCGCAGCGCTATCCCGCCTCGCTGACCAAAATGATGACGCTGTATCTGCTGTTCGAGGCACTGGAGTCCGGCCGCGTCAGCAAGCAGACGCAGATCCCGGTTTCGGACCATGCCGCCTCGCAGCCGCCGACCAAGATGCGCTTCCGGCGCGGCGAAAGCATCGACGTCGATTCCGCGATCCGCGCCATCGTCGTCAAATCGGCCAACGACGTGGCAGTGGCGGTCGGCGAATATCTCGGCGGCTCGGAGGATCAGTTCGCCGCCATGATGACATCCAGGGCGCGCCAGCTCGGCATGACCAGCACCACCTTCCGCAACGCGTCGGGCCTGCCCGACGATGGCCAGATGACGACGGCGCGCGACATGGCGGTGCTCGGCATGGCGCTGCATCAGCGCTTTCCCCAGCAGTTCCACTATTTCTCCGAAAGCGACTTCATGTTCCGCGGCCGGCTGGTGCGCGGCCACAACGACATGCTCGGCCGCGTGCGCGGCGTCGACGGCATCAAGACCGGCTACATCAGGGCGTCGGGCTTCAACATCGTCACCTCCTACAATGCCGACGGCCGCAATCTGATCGTCGTGGTGATGGGCGCCGACTCAGCCCGCCAGCGCAACGACCATGTCGAAGCGCTGATCCAGCGCAGCCTGTCGCCGACGGCGGACGGCACCAAGACCAGGCTGATGTTCGCCGAGCAGTGAGGAGTGGTCCGCGTAGCGGACAAAAAGCCAATTGCTTGGCTTTTTGAACGACGAACGCCCTGAGCCTGCGAAGGGCGAGCTGCCGGTAGCAAGCATCGCGCTTGGCTGTGCGGGGATGGATATCGATAGGAATTTTTTCTTGACCCTGAGGGCAGCTATGCTACTATTTTCGGTATGGTGCTGAGTCGCGCCAATTGATCGACTGGAAACGTGACCCGCCCGCAAGGTGGGTTTTTTGTTGCCCGCCGCCCTGCAGAACCTTGTGCACGTTGGCAGGACAGCGCCCCCTCTGTCCTGCCGGATCTTCGTCGCTCGGAAAGCCAAGCAATTGGCTTTCCACCCGCTGCGCGGACCGCTCCTCAACCCCCGCAAGGGGGGAGATTGGCAGCTTCGGCGCTCCGCTCACTCCTGTGA
>NZ_RZRP01000475.1:0-4893 GCF_003997795.1 Mesorhizobium sp. M7A.F.Ca.US.005.03.2.1
CCTGGTGAAGGGTGCGTTGCCACAACTGGACGAACATCGGGGCGTGGCGCAGGAACTGCTCGCCGGCGGGAGTGAGCGAAGCGCCGCCCTTGTGGCGGACGAAAAGCTGGCGACCCAGTTGCTGCTCGAGGTTACGGATTCGTGCGCTTACGGTCGTCTGGGCGACGTTCAAGCGCTCAGAGGCCCGAATGAAACTCCCTGTCGAAACGATTTCGATAAAAGTGCGAGCGAGCTCGATGTCCATGGCGATCATAACATGAAAACTGCGTTAAAAGGTCAATCGAAATCATTTGTCGGATAGATGCCGTCCAGATCTGGCTTCGGAAACCGTTGTTCGGCGAGGTTGACGCGGCCACAGCTAGGCGGGACATGTCGACCAAACAGTCGACGCAGCCCAATCTGGTGTCGGGGCTTTGCCTCACCGCGGCGAACGGTCGCGCTGCGCCAGTGGCGGCTGGGCTCATCTTACCCTGGGTCCCACATTCAATGGTCAGTCGTTAAACTGATCGTAGGGTAAGACACCAACAGGTTTAGAACGATTTGGTAGAGGTTGCTGCAACTAGGCCCGGCCTGGGGAGCCCCGAAACACGCGCTAGGTCGGAAGCGCCGCAACTTGACGTGTTGCTTTCGAGCGTTCGTGCCTGTCGCGCCTGTGCTGGGGAATTCAGCCATGAACCGCGCCCGGTGGTGCAGGTCACTTCCGAGACCCGGCTCTTGATCTGTGGCCAAGCCCCAGGACGACGGGTGCATGAGTGCGGATTGCCGTTCGACGACCCCTCAGGTGACCGCTTGCGCGCGTGGCTTGGGCTGGATCGCAGCGTCTTCTATGGGGATTCGCGAATTGGCGTGGCTCCGATGGCGTTCTGCTTTCCTGGGACCAATCCCAAAGGGGGCGACCACCCGCCACCGTCCCGGTGTGCCGCTCTCTGGCGACGGTCGCTTCTGGCGTGCTTGCCTAGAGTGGAACTGACGCTCCTGGTCGGCGGTTACGCTCAACGGTGGGCGCTGCAACACGCCTCGGGGAGGTCGATGACCGCGACCGTTGCCGCGTGGCGCACCTATGGTCCGGCAGTCATCCCGCTGCCCCATCCCTCGTGGCGCAGTACAGCCTGGCTGCGTCGCAACCCGTGGTTCGAGAACGAATTGGTGCCTCACCTGCGCACCCGGGTTTCTGCTGTCCTGGGCAGCGCGGCTGCTCCTCACGAGCCGGCGGCATGATAAGCGTGCGGTGGACTCGGCACCGGATCGTCCGAAAGTTCTGTCCGTGTTCAGGGAGACCCGTCCACGCGTTGCTCCCGTCAGTCGCTTAATCGGGTCAGCACCTGGCCGCGGTGCAGGGCCACGTGGTCGGTCTTGCTGCTCTTGATCTCGTATTGAGGAGACTGCGGGCTCGCGTGATGCGTGTGGCCTTTATAGTCTATATCTTGGGTATGAATCCGAATGATCGTTCCGTGGACGCGACCTGCCTCCGAGTTCCAACTCACCCGATCCCCGACTTCAAATGTTTTCGTCATCGAGACGGTCGCGGGTCGGCGTCGTGGTGCCTTCTTGTGTTCCGTCATTTCTCGGTGCTCCGCCTGGGTAGGGTCAATTTTGGCGCATTTGGCTGAGGCTTGGCAGTCACCCGTTCTTGCCCATCGCCTAGGCTGGCGCCGCACCCGAACCCTTATGTACGCGTCAGTTTGCTCGACATCATAGCAGGGGATTGATGATAGGGCAGGGGCGCGGACCGCTTCCCCCCTTGCGCAGACTCAAACAGGCGTGATGCCAAAGGGCAACGCACATTATCCTCCACGAGGAGCCATCGGCCAAAGGTGCGCCGTAGTGTGTACAGACCGATCCAACGGCGAATATTTCCTCGCCCCGACGTGCCAGCAAGACAGGCTCGTTGCCGACATAGCCGGAGAGCATGGCGCCATCTGCGAGTTGGCTCAGAGGGATGCCTTTGCCGAAGTCCGGACGGTCAGTATCAGGTGTATCGGAGTTCATGAAGGGCCTCCTTACTCAGGCCGACACCGTGGACATGCAACTGGCTCGGGGGACGGCACGACGAAAATCCTACAGCGGGCAAAGTCCTTGTCACGTTATTCAGCTTGACCGAGCGTATCGATCGTTCGAGCAACGTGATCAATTCGACATCACCCGGTTCAGCCGATCATTTTCAAGCAGCGAGCGGGTAGCCCCGCCGAAGATCCACTCCCTGAACCTGCTATGACCGTAGGCGCCGGATATGACCAGATCCGCACGCATTGCGTCGGCCACATCGGCGATCGTTCCGCCATCGGATTTCTCCGGAAACACTTCCGCCTTCGCCTTTACGCCGTGAAAAGAAAGGAAGGCGACAACATCGTCCAGGCTATTCGAGGTTTCATCGGTCGCGTCATCGTCGATCGTGGTTATACGAACCTCCTTGGCCATTTGCAGAAACGGCATGGCATCAGCAACCGCACGCCTAGCTTCACGGGTGTCCTTCCACCCGACAAGAACCTTGTTGATCCGGATATTTTCCTGGTTGGTGGAGGCGACAAATACAGGTCGTCCTGCCTGAAGGATTAGATTGCCCAGGTCGGTGGAACGATGAATGTTGCCAGAAGAGGCACCTTCGGGCGACGCTGTGACAATGAGATCGGCCACACGCGCCGAGTCGATCAGCAAGCGGGTCGGATTGCCCACCGTCCCGCGCCATTCCGTCTCAACCGTCGCGCCAGCAAGACCTTCGAATTCCGCGCGGAGATCCTCGAGTCGCCGCTCGATGTTCTTCCGCTGGCGCAGCATGTTCTCACCGTCGAATGCGACGCCTCCTTCCATTACGATGGGTGGGGGAACATCGGCAGCCGAAAGGCCGATCAGACGCGCATCGAACCGCCGAGCCAGATCGACACCGAGCTTGATGACAGGAGCAACCATACCATCGATGTCGAGATTGAGAACGATTGACTTGTAGGCCATTGGACTTCCTTCCGGGATTGGGTAATGAGCCTCGGCCAAGGACGAACGGCGACGTGCCGCGAAAATGCGCCGCGACAACTGGTATCAGGCGTTAGAAAGGCGTCCTGCGCTGGGAGCCGTCGTCGCACCGATCATCGCAACGAAGCAGCTCGTCGCCTGGCGCCGCCCGTCAAAGCTCCTCGCCCTACTCAAACACGAGATTAGCTGTGCCTCTTTTTGCGATCAGCATTCGCCGGGCATCCTGGATTCGCTCAGCCTGTAGTTTGGAATAGGGGCCCATCGGCTTGGTCGTTTTGTTACCGCGACGGACCTGACAGTACCACTGGCTGCCGTTCGAGAAGATTTCAACCGAGGTCGGCGTCATGTTGGACGCTTCCTTGCCGACCGTCTTGATGATTTTGACGAACGTTGAATAATGTTGCGCGGGCGCGACCGTGCTCATACCGTTAGTGGTGCTAAGTTCCTGTTGCACTGTGGACATAATTCGAACTCCTTTCGATCATGACGGCATTCCGCTCAGCCATTTCTGATTGCGCTCTTCTTCGAACTGCGGTGCCCGAGAGCGCTCTGCTAGGTCGCCATCTGGTGCTCCATTTCCACCTCGGCCTCCAGACTTTCGATGTCGCGGAAGATCGAAGCGACAGCCAGCGTGCGTCCTTCGCGCTTGAAGCGCAGCAGGCAATCCCTGGAGGCGATATTCCCATCGACCGCGATCTCGTCCCATCGCTCCGCATGACCGACATAGTTGATGGGAACATCGTAATGCTGACTCCAGAAGAACGGCACGCCGTTGAATTTGTCGCGTTGGCCGAGCATGTTGAGGGCCGCGGTTCGTCCCTGCCTCTCTGCAACCACCCAATGCTCGACCCGAATTGTCTCACCGCTGTGGGGATCGCGCCATCGCGCAATATCGCCGGCCGCGAATACCCCTGGCTCGCTCGTTTCCAGAAAGGCGTCCACAACAACGCCGTGATCAACGACCAGCCCCGCCGTTTCGGCAAGTCTGATCCGCGGCCGCACGCCGATGCCGACGACGACGAAATCTGCCGCCAATGAGCCGCCACTGCTGAGATTTACCTTCTTGGCGTCGATGCTGCTCGCTGTATTCTCGAGATGGAATACGACGCCATGCTCTTCATGCAGGGCGCGGATGAAGTCGCCCATTTGCGGGCCGAGGACGCGCTCCATGGGTCGTTTTTCCGGCGCCACGACATGAACTTCGATCGCGCGCGCGCGCAGAGCCGCGGCAACTTCCAGGCCAATGAAACTGGCGCCAAGCACGACCGCGCGACGGGCAGTCGCGGCATGCTCGATGATCGCCTTGCAGTCTGCGAACGAGCGCAGCGTGTGAACGTGCGGCAAGTCGGCGCCGGGGATGGTCAGGCGGACGGGTTCGGCGCCGGTCGCAAGCAGCAGCCTGTGGTAAGGAACCCTTCTTTCATCAGCGAGGACGACCTCGAGGGAACGCAGGTCGATATCAACGGCCTTCGTGTCGAGACGCAGGTCGATGTTGTTTTTTGAATAGAATTTCTCCCCGCGGAGCGGAATCCAGTCCTCCGGCGATTTTCCCGCGAGGTAGTCTTTGGAGAGGTTCGGCCGGTCGACGGGCGCCGATTGGTCCTCGCTAATCATCACGATGCTGCCCTGGAACTGCTCGCGCCGCAGCATGTCGGCCGCTGCGAAACCCGCGGCGCCTCCGCCGACAATGACGATCTTCTCGGGGACTTGGCTGGAGCCTCCAGAACGCGGTTTCGGAACCATCCGTTTGATTTTCTCGCCGACGAATATCCGATCATCGCGTTGTTCCACCGACCAGCAGGCGAGTGGATTGAAGGCGGGGGCGCGCAAAGCCTCGCCTGTGCGCAAATCGAAGCACGCATGATGCCAAGGACACCGGACGGTATCCTCCACCACAAGACCCTCGACGAGCGGCCCGCCGTAATG
>NZ_RZRP01000476.1:0-4891 GCF_003997795.1 Mesorhizobium sp. M7A.F.Ca.US.005.03.2.1
CTGCAGCGTGGTGGCGTCGATGCTTATGGCCAAACGCCCGAGCGAAAGATCTCCGACGGTGACGGCATGCCTTGCCGGCATTGTTTGAAGAACATAGGAGCCGGCGATGCCTATCTTGTTCTGGCATACAGGCCATTCCCGGAGCTTCAGCCCTATGCCGAAACCGGGCCGATCTTCCTGCATGCCGAGGCATGCGACCGCGCTGCCGAGAGCGAGGCGCTGCCCGAGATTCTCGAAAGCCCCGACTACATCGTGCGCGGCTATGGCAGGGATGATCGTATCGTCTATGGCAGCGGCGGCGTGATCTCGACCGGAGACATCACCGGGCGGGCCAAGACCTTGTTGGAAAGCGACGAGATCGCCTACATCCATGTCCGCTCGGCGCGCAACAATTGCTACCAGTGCCGCATCGAGCGCGCTTGAGGTTGAGATTAGCCGCTGGAAACAGCTGTCGTACTCCCGTCGCATAGTCGCGATAGAAAGCCATTGTCGATCGATTTGCCGACCGCGGATGAACCGGCGGCAAATCTCGACATCGAGGAAGCGGGGCTTTGGCTCCGCTTTTTTGTTGCCTGCGTTTGGAGCAGACGTATTCCACGCAAGAAAAAAGCCCGCCGGCATGGCCGACGGGCCGCAACTGTTTGGCTGGAGGGCCTTTTAGTTGAACTTGTACTTCGCGCCGAGGCGCACGGTGTGGAAAGAGGAAGTCGAGGTAAGGGTGTCGTCAGGTGCGCCGAATTCCGAAGAAAAGTCCTTCTTGGCGAACTGCGAATAGCGATATTCGAGGCCAACGGTGACATTGCTGGACAGAGCCGTTTCCAGTCCGCCACCGACCGAGAAGCCGCTGGAGCCCCAGTCGAGGATGTCGCCGATCGGGTCGGAAGCGTTCAGGTCGAAATGCTGCCAGCTATAGCCGGCAAGCGCATAGGCAAGGGTCGATTCGTTCATCTTCATGCCAACGCGGCCCAACACATCGAACCCATAGTCCGTATCGACGTTGATCGATCCGCCGCCGAGATCCAGCTTGGAAGTCATGCCGGAGTAGCGTGCATCGACCATGACGCCTGCGACCCAGCTGCCGAAGTCATGATCGTAGCCGACGTTCAGTTCACCAAAGGCACCTTCGCCACCGAGACCATTGAATTCCAGGTCGCCGAGCGGCGGAACGTTGATCTGGTGCACGGACGCACCGGCACCACCAGCGCCGCCGATATAGAAGCCGGTCCAGTTGTAGGCTGGCGTCTCGAAGGCAGCACCGCCGCCGTTCTGGGCACCGAAACGGTAATTGGCTGCGATCTGGAAAGTATGGCGCGAGGTGTCAAGATTGAGGAGACCGTCCGGAACCCCGACGATGCCAGCCTCGGAAAGAAGATCGTCCTTGGTCCCGAAGCCCGTATAGCGATACTCAGTCTTGATCGTCCAATTGCTGTTGATGGCCGTTTCGATGCCACCTCCGACAAAATACCCGCTCTGATCCCAATCAAAGTCGAAGCCAGCGTTCGTATCGAGCTTGTACTTCTGCCAGGAATAGCCACCCAGCACGTATCCCAGAGTGTTTGGCGTCAAGAGGTAGCCGAGACGCAGGCCAGCGTCGAAACCGTAGGTTTCCTTGATCGAAGCGTCGAATCCCGTAATGTCCAGCGTGGTCCCGATGTTGCCGACGTGAGCGTCCAGCAGACCTCCGATGAGGAACCGCGGCGCGACCATATAGTCATAGCCAACCGTCAGCTCACCGTAGACGCCTTCGCCACCAATGCCGTTCAGCGAGACTGGAATAAAATCGCTGCTGAGCTTGTGTACGTTGGCACCGGCGCCGACGCCAAAACCAACGTATAGACCGCTCCAGTTAAAGCCGGCAGCTTCTTCTACCGGCTGCACGACGTCTGCTGCGTGAGCAGCAGATATCAAAGCCACAGCAGAAACAGCACCAAGAAGAAAAGATTTCGCGGATGTGCGAATGAACATATGCCCGTACCCCATGAGTAAACCCAGAATGTCTCTAGCAGGGAACCGGCCGGCACGGGAATGACAAATATGCAACAATGATGAGCAAAGTGCCGTAGCGTCACATCTTTCGACGCCATGCTTTGCCTGAAAAACAGGCTCGCAAGAAAAAACCCGCCGGCATGGAACCGGCGGGCTGGATTGAAAGGAGCTGTTTTTCGCGAAAATCAGGCGGCGAGTACCGCTTTCGGCTCGACCAGTTCGTAGCCGAGCGCCTCGGCGACTGCGCGGTTGGTGATCTTGCCCTTGTGGACATTGAGGCCGTTGCGCAGGTGGTGATCGTCGACCAGCGCCTTGAGGCCCTTGTCGGCGAGCTGCAGGCCGTAGTGAAGCGTCGCGTTGTTGAGCGCGTGGGCCGACGTGACGGGCACGGCACCCGGCATGTTGGCGACGCAATAGTGGATGACGCCGTCGACCTCATAGGTCGGGTCGGCATGGGTGGTGGCGTGCGAGGTCTCGAAGCAGCCGCCCTGGTCGATGGCGACATCGACCAGCACCGAGCCTTTCTTCATGCCCGACAGCATTTCGCGCGAAACCAGTTTTGGCGCCGCGGCACCCGGGATCAGCACCGCGCCGACGACGATGTCGGCTGAAAAACACTCTTCTTCCAGCGCCTCGACAGTCGAGTAACGAGTGTGGACGCGGCCGGCGAAGAGATCGTCGAGCTGGCGCAATCTCGGGATCGAGCGGTCGATGATGGTGACGTCGGCGCCAAGGCCGGCCGCCATCCTGGCCGCGTGCAGGCCGACGACGCCACCGCCGAGCACGGTGACCTTGCCGGGCAGCACGCCGGGCACGCCGCCCAGCAGCACGCCGCGGCCGCCATTGGCCTTCTGCAGCGCCGTGGCGCCGGCCTGGATCGACAGGCGTCCGGCAACTTCCGACATCGGCGCCAGCAGCGGCAGGCCGCCACGGTCGTCGGTCACGGTCTCGTAGGCGATTGCCGTTACGCCGGACGCAAGCAGGCCCTTGGTCTGCTCCGGATCCGGAGCAAGGTGGAGGTAGGTATACAGGATCTGGCCTTCGCGAAGCTGCGCCCATTCGCTGGGCTGCGGCTCCTTGACCTTGACGATCATGTCCGACTTGGCGAACACCTCGGCGGCCGTCTTGGCAATCGTGGCGCCGGCGGCGCGATAGGCGTTGTCATCGGCGCCGATGCCGGCACCGGCCCCGGTCTCGACCAGCACTTCGTGGCCATGGGCGACATATTCGCGGACCGAGCCGGGGGTGAGGCCGACGCGGTATTCGTGGTTCTTGATTTCCTTGGGGCAGCCGACGCGCATTTTCTTCTCCTGATCCGGCCCTTTTGGGCTCGTTCCCTGTATGGCTGGAGTGAACCACGAATCGTTGCGCAGGTGTTTGCGAATGCGCTTGCGCCCACCGGCCGGTTTCGATAATTGTTGCGCGAAACAGCAAGATATTCGCAGGATTCACGAATAATGCCGCTCGACAGGATCGATATCGCCATTCTCGAGGCTTTGCAGAAGGATGGCAGGATACCCAATGCGGCGCTGGCCGAGAAGGTCGGCCTGTCGCAGTCGGCCTGTTCGCGCCGGCTCGACAATCTGGAGAAATCCGGAACCATTCGCGGCTACCACGCCCGGCTTTCCAATGTGGCACTTGGCCACCAGATGACGGCGATCGTGCACATATCGCTGTCGGGGCAGTTCGAGAAGACGCTGTCGGATTTCGAGGCGGCGATCAAGCGCTGCCCGAACGTGCTGTCCTGTCACCTGATGTCGGGCGAATACGACTACATCCTGCGGATCGCGGCGAAGGATCTCGTCGACTATGAGCGCATCCACAAGGAATGGCTGTCGGCGATGCCGCATGTGACCAAGATCAATTCGTCCTTTGCGCTACGCGAAATCGTCGACAGGACCGCCATGGGCATGAAGCCGGAAATGGCCTAGGCCTCCGTTACCACCCGATCCATCGGAATGTCGTGCGGCTGCGGGTAGATGGTCGCGATGCGCTGCAGCTCGTAGCCGACGCCGATGACCAGTGGCTTGAACGGCATCGCTGCCAGCGTACGGTCGAAGAAACCGCCGCCATAACCCAGGCGGTAGTTCAGGGGATCGATGCCGACGATCGGCGAGATGACGATGTCCGGCAGCACCGGATCGCCCTCGGCCGGGATTGGGATGTTCCAGACACCTTTCTCCAGCCGGTCGCCTGCTTTGTAGGCGCGGAAGATCAGCGGCTGCCCCTTCTCGATGACGATGGGCAGGGCGGTGCGGCCGCCGCGTTCGTTTATGGACGCCATCCAAGGCCGCAAATCCGGCTCGCCGCGAAACGGCCAGTAGAGACTGACCATGCGGCCGGCGATCTCGCCGATTACCGCGTCGAGGCCATCGGCGATGCCTTGCGACATTACCGTTCGCGCGTCGGCCGAAACAGCAAGACGCGCGGCGATCAGGCGTTCGCGCTCAGCCTTGCGCCAGCGTCTCACATCGGTCCAGTCGCTCGAAGGCGCACGGAATTCCGGATCGAGTTCGTGCATGAAACAGGGCGGCGAAGAATACTGCGCCGGAGCATCGTCGTCACGATCGTTGGCCATGCCTCACCTCATCGCGTGTTCGATGACGCTATACCTCGCGATACGATACAACATGTGCATTCACGACATGCAACGACGAGTCTCGGGCACTGGCCATCTGTTGTTGCATTGCACAAAAATACCTACATGCAGGACAGGCAATCTTGCTATCAAGGTGAACGAAATGAACGAAGCCAGGCATCATGTCGTCGTTGTCGGCGCGGGTTTCGGCGGGCTCGAGTTCACCCGTGCGCTTGCCGGCGCTCCCGTGCGCATCACCATGATCGACAAGCGCAACCATCACCTCTTCCAGCCGCTGCTCTACCAGGTGGCGACGACGGCGCTGGC
>NZ_RZRP01000477.1:0-4881 GCF_003997795.1 Mesorhizobium sp. M7A.F.Ca.US.005.03.2.1
GGTGCCGACGACGAGGCTGGCGCGGCCGTCGACGAAATGCGCGAAGCACATCTTTTCCGAGGTCGCCTCGGCGTGGAAGTCGATGATCACGGCATCCGCCTGCTCGCCGAGCGGACAGGCGGCAAGCTCGCGTTCGCCAGCCTGGAAGGGATCGTCGAGTTCGGGATGCATGAACACCCGGCCCATGATGTTGGCGACCAGCACGCGCGCGCCGCTCCTGGCGATGTAGACGCCGGAGCCGCGCCCGGGCGTGCCCTTGGGAAAGTTCGAGGGGCGCAGGAAGCGCTCTTCGCGCGGCGCGAAGGCGAGTGCGTCGCGCTGGTCCCAGACATGGTTGCCGGTTGTGACGACATCCGCACCGGCCGCGATCGTCTCGCGAAAGATATCTTCGGTGATGCCGAAGCCGCCGGCGGCGTTCTCACCGTTGACGATGACGAAATCGAGTTTGAAGTCGGAGATCAAGCCGGGCAGTTGTTCCCACACCGCCGTCCGTCCCGTCTTTCCAACCATGTCACCGAGGAAGAGAAGTCTCATATGATCCCGCACCGAAGGTCAGCGAAGCAAAAGCTGCATGACGTCTGTGAAAGATCATGCGTCCTTTTATCTACAATTTTGACGCGAAGCGGCGCAACCCGCTCTCGGTCAGTATTTCCGGAATGACGACGTCATGTTCCTCATCCGGCACCATTGCCACCTCCTGGCAGTCGAAGGCGATGCCGACCAGCCGCGGCGGCTGTCCCTTGTCGATCAGCTTGGCGATGGCGCGGTCGTAATAGCCGGCACCATAGCCGATGCGATGGCCGCGCGCATCGAAGGCGGCGAGCGGCACCAGCATCACCGAGGGGTCGAGCACTTCTGCTTCTTCATGCGGGCCGACCGTGCCGAAACCCATCTCGACCATCGGCGCGCCGCGCACCAGTTCGCGAAAGACGATCGTGGTTTTGTCGAGAATGGCCGGCAGGCAAAGCCGCGCGCCCTTTTCGCGCAAGGCAAACATCAGCGGCCTGACGTCGACTTCCGAGCGCATCGGCCAGAAGCCGGAAACGATCTGGCCCGGCTCGACATGGAGATGATCGCGTGCCGTCTCAGCCATTTCAAGCGCGACCTCCACCCGCCAGAATTCATCGAGCGCATCGCGGCGTCCGAGGGCCTCGCGGCGAAGCTGCTTTTTGAGGTCTTTGAGAGAGGTCATGCAGTCAGGGTAGAAAAGGTCAGATCTGGATGGAGTGTTGGGAGCGACGTTTTCCACCGCAATCATCCACCGAAATGCGGGACGCGTGGCAATAAGTGACGATCCACACAACCGGTGGAGAGAGCGATCCCGGGAACCTACAAAGTAGGTGGGCGCCGTGTGAGAAAACCCACGGGTCTTCCCAGGGACAGCTCCCTAAGGATCGTTAAGGCCCCGGGGAAAATGTTCTCCTGCCGGGAAGCACAGACCGTCCCGCCCAATATAGGCTGCCGGCCGGCTAAGCGCCAGTGAGACGGGCACTCTTTCCGTGTTGGGTTCAGGCCCTCGCGCCGCCAACACCTCACCCTTGCACAGGCACGGCCTCGTCCTTACGGTCGCGATGACCAACCGAGGAGCAAGAATGCGTTTCGAAGGCACGGCGGCCTATGTCGCCGACAAGGATCTGATGGTGGCCGTCAATGCGGCGATCGCGCTGGAGCGGCCCTTGCTGGTCAAGGGCGAGCCCGGCACCGGCAAGACGGAACTGGCCCGCCAGGTGGCGGCTGCACTCGGCCTCGACCTCATCGAATGGCACGTCAAGTCGACGACGCGGGCGCAGCAGGGCCTGTACGAATATGATGCCGTCTCGCGCCTGCGCGACAGCCAGTTGGGCGACGAGCGCTTCAACGACATCAGGAATTACATCAAGCGCGGCAAACTCTGGGAGGCTTTCGCCGCCGGCAGGAAGGTCGTGCTCTTGATCGACGAGATCGACAAGGCCGACATCGAATTCCCAAACGATCTCCTGCAGGAACTCGATCGGATGGAGTTCTTCGTCTACGAGACCGGCGAAACCATCCGCGCCGCCGTCAGGCCGATCGTCATCATCACTTCCAACAACGAGAAGGAGTTGCCGGACGCGTTCCTGCGCCGCTGCTTCTTCCATTACATCCGCTTTCCCGACGTCGACACGCTGCACAGAATCGTCGACGTCCACTATCCCGGCATCAAGCAGAACCTGGTTCGGGCAGCCCTCACCCAGTTCTACGAGATCCGCGAAGTGCCGGGGCTGAAGAAAAAACCGTCGACCTCCGAGGCGCTCGACTGGATAAGGCTGCTGGTCGCCGACGACATCGCGCCCGAGGATCTGCGCGCCGACCCGAAGAACGCGTTGCCCAAGCTGCATGGCGCATTGCTGAAGAACGAACAGGATGTCCATCTGTTCGAGCGGCTTGCCTTCATGGCGCGCAGGCAAGGGTGAGGCGCCGGGCACTGGCTACGATCGAGCTTCGCTTGCGCCCTGAGCACGATGACGGTCCCTTGCCTCTTGCGGCGCGACGTTTCTGGGGCCGAAGACGACGAAGCTGATGACGGCAAGGGCAAGAACGCCGATCCCGCTATAGAGCATGACCCAGCCAAAACCGTTGACTAAGGCGGCATGCGCAAGCGCGCCGGACGGGTCGAGGGTCGCCAGCCTGGGCGAATATTGCGAGAGGCCATCGAGATTTCCGGTGGCGATCTTTTCCGCCAACGCGCGCAATTCGTCCGGGTCAAGGGCAGTGCCCAATGCGGTTTTGAGATAGGAAGCAATTCCCTGCGTCAACAGCAGGCCCAGCACCGCGATGTTGATGGCCAGCGTGATCAGCCGCGCGCTGATATCGATGCCCGAAGCCATGCCGGCGCGATCCGGCGACACCGAACCCGTCGTGGTGTTGGTGGTCGGTGAGTTGGTGAGGCCGATACCGATACCGGCGATCAGCGTACCGGGCAGCATGGTCAGCCAGCTGGCTCCCTCAAGGCTCGAACCTATCCTCATGGCGATAAAGCCGACCCCCAATGTCAGCAACCCGAGCGGGATCGCCACCCGCGCCTGATAGCGGGCGCGCAGGCGCTCGGCGGTCGAGGACATCAGCATCAAGGGAAGCGTGTAGACGAGCAGCAGCAGGCCGGTCGTGGTGCTGTCGTAGCCGAGCACACCCGAAAAATAGATCGGCAGATAGATGATGAACGGCCAATAGCTGAAATTCATGCCGATGCCGCCCATGATCGCTCCCGAAAATTGACGGATCCGGAACACCGAGAAATCGAACATCGGGTAGGGGCTGATCTTCTCGGCAACGAGGAACGCGGCGAAGGCCAGCACGGCAGCACTTGCTACGCCGATGCGGGCGCCAGAGCCGAGATCGGCTCCTTGCGTGATCAGATAGGAGAAGCCGAACACCGCGAACGAGAGCGTCAGGATACCGGCACGGTCAAGCTTCTGGGCATTGCGGTCGCGTGATTCGGTGACACCGGCACCGATGAAGACCAGCGCAAGGATGGCAAGCGGCACATGGATGAGGAACACCCACTGCCAGCTCGAGAACGCGACGATCAATCCACCGATGGCGGGACCAAAGCCAAGCCCGATCCCCGAGACGACGCTCCAGGCCACAAAAGCCTTGCCGCGTTCGCTGCCGTCCTGAAACTGGTGGGACAAGACGGCCACGCTGCAAGTGAACATCGCCCCTCCCGCCAGGCCTTGCAGGAAGCGTGCAATGATGAGGAGCGAAGCGCTCGGCGCGAGGCCGCACAGCAGTGAGGCCAGCCCGAAGGCGATGGTGGCGATCACCATCACCCGTTTGCGGCCGAAGCGGTCGGCCAGCGTTCCTGTCGCCATCAGCACCGTGGTGCAGGCAATGGTGTAGGCGTTCATGATCCATTGCAGATCCTTGAAGTCGGCGGCGAGCACGCTTTCCAGTTTCGGAAGGATCACCGGGACGCTGGAGATTTCGAGGCCGAACAGCAGCGAGGCAAGGCAGGCCCCGGCAAGCGCAACGGTGTTTCGGTCGATTTGAAACGTCATGTCGATCACTTTCTGTCGAAGCATTCTGGAACCGGGCTGGCTCTTCAAACTGCGGTCGAGATGACATAGACGAGGCTTGACTATGAAAAAAGACTATGCATTTCTATTTCAGAGATAACAAAATGGAATGACGGAGATGGCCAGTCTCGATGTCGATGCCGTGCGCACTTTCGTCATGGTGGCCGACCTGCAGAGCTTCACCCGGGCGGCTGCAGCACTTGGCAGCACCCAGGCGACGATCAGCGTCAAGTTGCGGCGGCTCGAGGAAAAGCTCGGCGCACGTTTGATCGAACGAACCCCGCGCCGCGTGGCACTGTCGGAAAGGGGGGCTGTCTTCCTGCCCGTGGCCCGCGAATTCCTTGCCGCCCATGAACGCGCCGTCGCGGAATTTTCCGCGGCGCCATGTCGGCTTGCGCTCGGCTTCGTCGATCATGTCGCGGGGCCTGAGCTTTCCACGCTGATCGCCCAGCTTCATGCCCACGATCCGTCGCTCGCGCTCAACATACGGATCGATACCAGCTCCATGCTGGAAGAAGCTTTCGATCGCGGCGAACTCGATGCGGTGATTGTGCACCAGGAAGATGACAGTCGACGCGGTGAAGCTTTGTCGCGCACCCACTATGGCTGGTTCGCGGCACCTGGCTTCGAATGGCGACCAGGCACGCCCCTGCGCCTGGCTCTTTTAAGCACCAGATGCAATTGCCCGGACCGTATGAGAGCGGTCGAGGCGCTGGACCGGGCAGGCATCGCCTGGAATGAGGCTTTCGTCGGCGGCGGCGGCGCTGCCGTCAACATCGCGGTATCGGCGGGCTTTTCCCTTTCCCCCCTCGCTTACCGGGTTTTTCCCCCGGGCTTTATCTAGGTG
>NZ_RZRP01000478.1:0-4876 GCF_003997795.1 Mesorhizobium sp. M7A.F.Ca.US.005.03.2.1
GGACAACATCATCGCCTTCGTCGAAAAGCCCGCCGATCCGCCCGGCATTCCCGATAAGCCGGAGTTTGCCTTGGCCTCGATGGGCATTTACGTCTTCAAGACCAAGTTTCTGATGGAGCAGTTGCGCCGCGATGCGGCCGAGCCGGGCTCGAGCCGCGACTTCGGCAAGGACATCATCCCCTATATCGTCCAGCACGGTAAGGCGATCGCGCACCGCTTCGCCAAGTCCTGCGTCCGTTCGACCGCTGAGAACGAGGCCTACTGGCGCGATGTCGGAACGGTCGACGCCTATTGGGAAGCCAATATCGACCTGACCGATATCACGCCGGAGCTCGACCTCTACGACCGCGACTGGCCGATCTGGACCTATGCCGAATTGAAGCCGCCGGCAAAGTTCGTGCATGACGAGGATGGCCGCCGCGGTTCGGCCGTGTCTTCGCTGGTTTCGGGCGATTGCATCGTCTCGGGGGCTTCGCTGAAAAAAAGCCTGATCTTCACCGGCGCGCGCATCAATTCCTATTCGACGCTCGAAGAAGTCGTCATGCTGCCCGACGTTCATGTCGGCCGGAACGCAAAGTTGAAGCGCGTGGTCATCGACCATGGTGTTAGGATACCGGAAGGGCTGGTGGTCGGCGAAGATCCTATTCTCGACGCCAAGCGCTTCCGCGTTTCCGAAAAGGGCATCTGCCTGGTCACCCAGGACATGATCGACAAGCTGGGGCTCTGACGCATGCAGGTTCTGTCGGTCACGCCGGAAATTTTCCCGCTCATCAAGACCGGTGGGCTTGCCGACGTGACCGGCGCGCTGCCAATTGCCTTGGCGGCCAAGGGCGTGACCGTGCGCACGCTCATGCCCGGCTTTCCGACCGTCATGGCCGCCTTCAAGAAAAAGCGGGCGGTTCTGCAATACCCCTTGCTGCAGGGCGGCAAGGCCTCTGTCCATTCCGTCCAACTCGCCGGGCTCGAACTGTTCGTGCTCGATGCGCCGCATCTGTTCGACCGTCCCGGCGGCCCCTATGGCA
Source organism: Mesorhizobium sp. M7A.F.Ca.US.005.03.2.1 (assembly GCF_003997795.1). NCBI lineage: Bacteria > Pseudomonadati > Pseudomonadota > Alphaproteobacteria > Hyphomicrobiales > Phyllobacteriaceae > Mesorhizobium > Mesorhizobium sp. M7A.F.Ca.US.005.03.2.1. The sequence goes on from NZ_RZRP01000478.1 coordinate 1,023, forward strand.
ATGCGACTGGCGTCGACTGGCCAGACAATTGGCGGCGTTTCGCGGCGTTGAGCCAGGTCGGCGGCGACATTGCCGGCGGCGCCATCTCGGGCTACCAGCCCGACATCGTGCACGCCCATGACTGGCAGTCGGCGATGACGCTGGCCTATATGCGCTATGGCAAGGCGGTCGGCGTGCCTTCGATGATGACCGTCCACAACCTCGCCTTCCAGGGCCAGTTCGGCGCCGGCATTTTCGGCGAGCTTGGCTTGCCGGCGGCGGCGATGGCGCTCGACGGCGTCGAATATTATGGTGGTGTCGGCTTCCTCAAGGCGGGCCTGCAGGCCGCCTGGGCGATCACCACGGTCAGTCCGACCTACGCGCAGGAAATCCGCTCGCCCGAATTCGGCATGGGCCTCGACGGCCTCATCAACATGCGCTCCAGCGATCTCCATGGCATCGTCAACGGCATCGACACCGGCATCTGGGATCCGGAAACCGACAAGCATCTGGTGTCCAACTACACGGCCAGCACGCTGAAGGCGCGCGCACCCAACAGGGCTGCCGTGGAGGACCGCTTCAGCCTTGAGCGCGATGACAGCCCGATCGTCTGCGTGGTCAGCCGCCTGACCTGGCAAAAGGGCATGGACATATTGGCGCTGGTGGTCGACGGCATTGTCGCGACGGGTGCGCGGCTCGCCATCCTGGGATCGGGCGATGCCGGTCTCGAAGGCGCGCTGCTTGCCGCCGCCGCCAGGCATCGCGGCCGCATCGGCGTCGTCGTCGGCTACGACGAGGGGCTGTCGCACATCATGCAGGGCGGCTGCGACGCCATCGTCATTCCCTCGCGCTTCGAACCGTGCGGGCTGACGCAGCTTTACGGCCTGCGCTATGGCTGCGTGCCGGTAGTCGCGCGCACCGGCGGCCTCGCCGACACGGTCATCGACGCCAATGAGGCTGCCGTCTCTGCCGGCGTCGCCACCGGCTTCCAGTTCGCGCCCAACAATGGCGGCGCCTTGCTGCACGCTATCCGCCGCCTCGTCGACGCCCATGCCAGTCCGACGGTCTGGGAATCACTGCAGCGCCAGGGCATGAAAGCCGATGTGTCGTGGGACAAGAGCGCGGAAAAATACGTCGAACTCTATCGTTCGCTGCTTTCGAAAAGGGTTGCCTGAAGCATGATACGGACCGTTCCCACCAAGCCTTATTCCGACCAGAAGCCCGGCACGTCGGGCCTGCGCAAGAAGGTGCCTGTCTTTCAGCAGGAGCACTATGCCGAGAATTTCATCCAGTCGATCTTCGACGCGCTCGACGGTTTCAAGGGCAAGACCCTGGTGATCGGTGGCGACGGCCGCTTCTACAACCGCGAGGTCATCCAGAAGGCCATCGCCATCGCAGCCGCCAACGGCTTCGGCAAGGTGATGGTCGGGCAGGGCGGCATCCTGTCGACGCCAGCCGCTTCGCATGTCATCCGCAAATACAAGACCTTTGGCGGCATCATCCTGTCGGCCAGCCACAATCCGGGCGGCCCGCATGAGGATTTCGGCATCAAGTACAATGCCGGCAATGGCGGCCCGGCGCCGGAAAAGCTCACCGACGCGATCTTCGAAAAGACCAAGGCGATTTCGAGCTTCAAGATCGCCGATATCGATCCGATCGACATCGACACAACAGGAACGGTCAAGGCCGCCGGCATGACGGTCGAGATCATCGATCCGGTCGTGGACTATGCCGCGCTGATGGAAAGCCTGTTCGATTTCGACGCCCTGCGCAAACTCTTCAAGTCCGGCTTCCGCATGCGCTTCGACGCCATGCACGCGGTGACCGGTCCCTACGCCAAGGAGATCCTGGAAACCCGGCTTGGCGCGCCCAATGGCACCTGCCGCAATTTCAAGCCGCTGCCGGATTTCGGCGGCCACCATCCGGACCCGAACCTTGTCCACGCCAAACACCTCTATGACGAGATGATGGGACCGGACGCGCCGGATTTCGGCGCCGCCTCGGATGGGGATGGTGACCGCAATCTGATCATCGGCAAGGGCATTTTCGTCACCCCGTCGGATTCGGTCGCCATGCTCGCCGCCAATGCGCGTCTGGCGCCCGGCTACAAGGCCGGTTTGAAAGGCATTGCCCGCTCGATGCCGACCAGTGGCGCGGCCGATCGCGTCGCTGAAAAACTCGGCGTCGGCATCTATGAGACGCCGACCGGCTGGAAATTCTTCGGCAATCTGCTCGATGCCGACATGGCGACGATCTGCGGCGAGGAGAGTGCCGGCACCGGCTCCAACCATGTCCGCGAAAAGGACGGCCTGTGGGCGGTGCTTTTGTGGCTCAACATCCTTGCCGCGCGTGGCGAAAGCTGCAAGCAGATCGTCACCGAGCACTGGGCGACCTACGGTCGCAACTACTATTCGCGGCACGATTATGAAGAGGTCGAGAGCGACCGCGCCAACGCGCTGGTCGACGAACTGCGTGCCAAGCTCGGCTCGCTGCCTGGCACCAGCGTGCGCGGCCTGAAAATCGCCAGCGCCGACGATTTTGCCTATCACGATCCGGTCGACGGTTCGATCAGCGAGCATCAGGGCATCAGGGTTCTGTTCGAAGGTGGTTCGCGGGTCGTCTTTCGGCTGTCCGGCACCGGCACGTCGGGCGCGACGTTGCGCGTCTACATCGAGCGCTACGAGCCGGACAAGTCTCGGCACGATCTCGACACCCAGGCCGCCCTTGCCGATCTGATTGCCGCGGCTGACGATATTGCCGGGATTCACAGCCATACCGGCCGCCCCAAGCCGAGCGTGATCACTTGAGAGTGGCTGCGCGCGTTTCACCTTCTCCCCTTGTGGGAGAAGGTGGTCGAGCGAAGCTCGGTCGGATGAGGGGTGCTCCAGCTTGGCGCAAACCGATGTCCAGATCACCAACGCCGCGTTCCTTCCAACACCCCTCATCCGTCTCGGCGCTGCGCGCCGATCCACCTTCTCCCGCCAGGGGAGAAGGTGAGGCGCGGGCATGACCCAGCTCGGCGCCACAGTCACCCGCGAAGGCATCCGCTTTGCCGCCTGGTCGCAGGCCGCCCGTCGGCTTTGGGTCTCGATCTTCGACGAGCAGGGCATGCGGGAAATCGAACGGCTCGAACTGCAGCGGGAAGGCGAGGGCGTCCACGCGCTGTTCGTTGCAGGTCTTGGCTCCGGAACCCGCTACGGTTTCCGCGCCGACGGGGACTATGCGCCGGAGCATGGACTGTGGTTCGACCCCGACAAATTGCTGACCGATCCCTACGCCGTCGAGATTGACAGGCCTTATGCCTACGACTGGCGGCTGGCCGATCGCCGGGGCGAGGGGGGCGATACCGCGTCGCTGATGCCGAAGGCGATCGCGGCTGCGCTACCGAAGCCTGTGCAGGCTGCGCCGCCGCTTTTCCGCGCCGGCGGCCTGGTCTACGAAATTCCGGTGCGCGCCTTCACCATGCTGCATTCGGACGTTCCCGAAAAATTGCGCGGAACAGTCGCCGCACTTGCTCAACCGGCGATCGTCGAGCACCTGAAAAAACTCGGCGTTGGCGCGGTCGAACTGATGCCGGTGACCGCGTCGATCGACGAACGGCATCTGCCGCCGCTCGGGCTGCGCAACGCCTGGGGCTACAATCCCGTGACGTTCATGGCCCTCGATCCGCGCCTTGCGCCGGGCGGCATCATGGAACTGCGAAACACGGTCGCTGTGCTGCGCCAGGCTGGTATCGGCGTCATCCTCGACCTCGTCTTCAACCACACCGGCGAGAGCGACAGGCTTGGTCCCACGCTGTCGCTGCGCGGCTTCGACAACCAGGCCTACTACCGGCACACACCTGATGGCAGGCTGGCCAACGACACCGGTACCGG
>NZ_RZRP01000479.1:0-4874 GCF_003997795.1 Mesorhizobium sp. M7A.F.Ca.US.005.03.2.1
GATCTCGACCAGCACTTCGCCCTCGCGCGGGCCCTCGAGGTCGACCTCCATGATCTCCAGCGGCTTTCCGGCGGCGACAGCGACAGCGGCGCGGGTTTTCATTCTTTTTCTCTCCCAAATCTCTATTTTGCCGGGCCAGAACGCGGCGCTTATGATCAGACTATGCGGCGATCTTGCCGGGGCCGGCGGGAAACACACCCGACATGACGGTGAAGCCCTTGATGCGCTTGACACGGTCGCACCAGCGCCGAATAGCCGGATAGTCCTGGCGCGGAACACCGCCTTCCTCCGACAGGATGATGTAAGGAAAACAGGCGATGTCGGCGATGGTCGGGTGACTGGCCGAACAGATCCAGTTGCGGCCCTGCTGTTCGCCGAACCACAGATGCTCGTCGAGGATACGGAAAAGGCGATGCGCGCCGGCACGCGCGGCATCGATATCGAAGTCATAAAACAGCGCATCGTGCAGGCGGGCGGCCGACGCCGTCGAAGTGATACCGTCTGCAAAGGCCAGCCACTGGCTGATCTCGCCCAGCAGAGCGGGATTGTCCCGCGGATACCAGGTGCCCGACGGATCGTATTTCGAGGCGAGATAGACAAGGATCGCTTGGGCATCGCGCAAGATCAGCTCTTCATCCTCGATGACCGGCAGCTGGCCAAGCGGATTGAGTTTCAGGAACCATTCCGACTTGTGTTCGCGGCCGGGGTAGAAGTCGACCGGCACGGTCTTGTAGTCGATGCCGAGAAAACTCATCAGCAGCCGCAGCTTGTAGCAATTGCCCGACAGTTCGTAGTCGTAAAGCGTGATCATCGGCAGCTCCTAAAGCAATTCCAGGAAATGTGTGTAACGGTTTTCCGTCCGGAATTGCGTAAAACAAACAGTTAGATGTCCAGCACGAGGCGTGCCGATTTGGCGCGCGAAACGCAGGTCATGATCTTGGTTCCGGCCTTCCTCTCGGCATCGTTGAGGTAGACGTCCTGATGGTCCGGTTCGCCCTCGATCACCGTCGCCACGCAAGTGCCGCAGGCGCCTTGCTCGCAAGACGACGGAACATCGATGCCGCTTTCGCGCATGACCTGCATGATCGTCTTGCCCGCCGGCACCTGAAGCGTGACGCAGGAGCGCGCCAGCGCGACCTCGAAGCTCGAACTGTCGTCGATCTTGTTGGTGTTCTTGAAGTACTCGAAATGGACGGCGCTATCCGGCCAGCCCTGCTCGGCCGCGATCTTGCGCGCGGCTTCCAGCATCGGTCCCGGGCCGCAGATGTAGAGATGCATGCCATTGCGATGACCGGCGAGGAGTTGTCGAAGCTCGGCGCCGGTCGCGTCGGGCGAGAGGCCGAGATGCGGCTTCAGCGCATCGCCGAGATGCTTCAGCCGATCGGCAAAGGCGAGGTGTTCCTCGCCTTGCGCGAAATAATGCAGCTCGTGCGCAAGCTCCTGGTTCTTCAGCGCCTGCGCCATGGCGAGCAGCGGCGTGATGCCGATGCCGCCGGCGACGAACAGCGTCTTGATCGCATCGCGGCGCAGCGGGAAGTTGTTGCGTGGCTCGGAAATCGCCAGCACGTCGCCCTCTCGCACCGTCTCATGCATGCATTTCGAGCCACCCTTGGAGTCCCGTTCCAGCTTGACGCCGATGGTGAAGCTGTCGGTTTCACCGGGACCGTTGGTGATCGAATACTGCCTGATCTCGCCATTGGGCATGTGGACGTCGATATGGGCTCCAGGCTGGAACGTCGGCAGGATGCCCTTGATCGGACGAAGCTCGAAGCCTGCGATCCCGTCGGCGGTCTGCCATTTTCTGGCCACGCTGACACGCAGCGCAGCCTTGCGGCCATGCGTGGTCACCTCAGGCATTTCGGCGAGTTCGGCCGAGACCCGTTCGTAGACCGGCTCGAGCGGCGCCGGCGCCGGCGCGTTCGCCACGTCGCGCTCGACCTCGTCGCGCAGCTTGGAAAGCCGCTCATTGTGGTGACGCAGAATGGCAATGCGCGCGGCGCCCTCGGCCTCCTGATCGAGCACGCCGCGGATCACCGAACGGTTGGAATCGACCGGCTGCACGAAGAAAACGCCCTGCGTCTCGGCGCTGCTGGCTCGCGAGCGAAGCGCCACAGCGAAATCCTGGGCGGCTTCGACGAGAATGTCGGCGCCCTCGCCATCGATCGCTCCGTTGGGTTGAAAGCGATAGGCTCTCAGCCTCTCGACGACTTTGTCGGCCGGCGCGTTGACCGCGATGCCGCGCAAGGCGAGGAGCTTGCCTTCGGCGAGGCCGGCAATCTCAGGCACCTCCCCGCGCGGCTCTTCCGAGGACCAGACCAAGCCATAACGTTCGACCGCCGGAAAAGTGCGGTTGGTGATGGTGCGGGCGGGTGCATCGGCCGGATGAGCCGGGATATAGGTGCAGCCAGCGGTGCGGTTCGAATAACGCCAGCCGTGATACTGGCATTTCAGTTCGCGCCCGTCATTGATGCCGATCGACAGCCTGACGCCGCGATGCAGGCAGCGGTTCTCCCAGATGTTGACGTAACCGTCATCGGCCCGCCACACGGCGAATTCCCGGCCGAGCAACTGGCCGTGGAAAACGTGGCGAAACGGCAAATCATGGGCAGCGGCGATCGGATGCCACCGGCTTCTGGCTTCTTCCAACATCAATCGTCTCCAAAATGTCTGTCAGGCTGCAGCCGGGATGACCCCGTAGGTCACGCCCTTCTGGCTGAGCCAGCGCCGGTAGGCGATGGCCGACTTGTCAGCGCGGATCGGCGTCTCGGCGCGCGGATCGAGCGGCAGGCGCTTCGGCACCTGGTTTTCCAGGATCGGCTTGTCCTGGCCGAAGATCGTCTGCTGGAAACGCTTGATCACCTTGTCTTCATTGTCTTCGTCGAGCACGCAAAGCAGCATGTGGGCGCGCACATGCTCCTGGTCGACCGGCTGCAGGAAGACGGCGATGACATCGCGCCGGGTCTCGTCGACCGGGCTCGATTTATAGAGCACCGAGCAATAGGGATGCGGCACGCGATAGACGTAGTCGACGTCGGCGCCGCCATCGGACGCCGTCGACGCCATCGGCTGGAAGAAGCGGCAGCGCGTGGCCAGGATCTCGTCACGATCGACGGAGATCTCGACGTCGTATTCCTTGACTTCGGTATGCGGCTCGACGCCGAGTATGTCGGTATGCACATAGGGGAAGTGGCCCATGTCGAGAAAGTTCTCGATGGCGCGCGGCGCCGAGACGTTGACGCCGAACGTTGCCGCATTGAGCTTACGGCGGTCCGGCTCTTGATATTCGGGGATCGGGAACAGCTCGGCCGGCGGCGACCCGAGCGAAGTCCAGACATAGCCATAGGCGCTTATTGCAGGCAGCCTGTCGGCGGGTGGAATATGGTCAGCCCTTTGCACATCGGGACGCGAGCGCCAGACGACGGGCTCGCCATCCGCGTCCACCGCAAAGCTGAGGCGCTCCTCGAGCAGAACGGTCTCCTGGACGGCGCCGGGAGCAGCTTCCGCGATGGCGCCCACGGGATGCCAGAGATTGAGGATCACGGGATCAGCGCATTTCGTCATCATGTTATCCCTTCAAATACCCTCGGACGTCATCAGATCTGTGCCGGTATCGCACCATAGGTGACCGCCCTGTCACGCAGCCAGCGCCGATAGGAAACCGAGACGGCATCGGCGCGGATCGGGGTCTCGGCGCGCGGATCGAGCGGCAGGCGCTTGGGGACCTGGTTTTCCAGGATCGGCTTGTCCTGCGCGAAGATCAATTGCATGAAACTGCGCACCGTCGCCGCGTCCATGCCCTCCTTGAGGTAGCAGAGATAGGGATGCGCGACGCAGTTCTCCTCGTCGACCGGCTGCACGAACAGCGTGATGACATCCAGCCTCCCCTTCTGGATCGGATTGCTCTTGTAGAGCGCCACCGTATAGGGCCGGATCACCTTGTAGATGTACTCGACGACGAACCCTTCCTTCGCGGTCGGCGACGCGATGGGCTGGTAGAATTTGCATTCGGTCGCCAGCACCTCGTCCTGGGGCGTGATTTCCACCTTGTAAGGCACGACCTCGGTATGCGGCTCCTCGCCGAGCCAGCCGGTGTGGATGAAGGGGAAATGCCCCATGTCGAGAAAATTCTCGACGGCGCGAAGGCCCGACACCTTGACCGCGATCGAGCCGCCGCTGACCAGATGTCGATCCGCCTCGTTGGCCTCGGGGATGTAGATGATGTCGCGCCAGGGTTTGTCCAGACAGGTCCAGACGAAGCCATAGCGCTCGGCGCTCTTCAACACGTCGCCGGTATCGTTGCGAACGACTTCGATCTTGTCTGAATGTTTGCGAACGACGAGATCGACCCCAAGCAGACGGGTCGAAAAGGGCACATCCTGGCTGAGCGATTCCTGGTCAGCGACGATATGCCAGTCGTTCAGAAGCTCGCGGTCGACGCAACGGGTTGCCATCGGCATCCCTCCCAACTCGGCTAGCCCTTCACCACGAACCTAGCCTGACGTTTCGCAATGACGAAATCACAAGATTGGATACCAATCAATGATTTTTTGTCAGCCAAAATCATTTTTTGTGTTGACAGACTATGATGATTGAATTCCGATATGGAAAACCTGAACCTGGGATATGGCACATCCCGAAGCGTCATGTCTTCATCATGGAAAGCCTGCTGATCATGTCGTCGCAAAGGCGGAGAACCGTGCCTTGAGCAGCCGCTCCCAGACGATCGCGGACACGCTGACCCGCGCCATCATCGACCATCGGCTGGTGCCCGGCTGCAAGCTCGGCGAGCGCGAGCTTGCCGAGATATTCGATGTCAGCCGCATCGTGGTGCGTCAGGCCCTGATACGGCTCGCCGATGACGGGCTGGCGCAGAT
>NZ_RZRP01000047.1:0-15936 GCF_003997795.1 Mesorhizobium sp. M7A.F.Ca.US.005.03.2.1
GAAATGGTGCTCGCACTGAAGTCGGGCAATTTCGGCGCGGCTGACTTCTTCAAAAAGGCAGCCGGCGTCCTTGCTGGAGACGTTGTCCGATGAACGATGAAACAAGGCTCAGGGAGCAAATTTGCAGCGTTGCCGCGTCCATGTTCACGCGCGGCCTTACTGCCGGAAGCTCGGGGAACATCTCCGCTCGCCTCGGCGACGGTCGGCTTCTCGTCTCGCCGACGGGATCGTCCTTTGGCACGCTCGATCCCGCCCGCCTGTCGTTGTTTGACGCGGAGGGGCGGTTCGTGGACGGCGACAAGCCGACGAAGGAAATGCCGCTGCATTCGGCGTTCTACGAGACGCGCGGTGCGCGCGCTGGAGCGGTCGTCCATCTTCATTCAACCCATTCGGTCGCGGTTTCGCTTCTGCCCGGCATCGATCCGGACAGCGTCTTCAAGCCATTGACGGCCTATTCGGTCATGCGGCTGGGCAAGGTGAAACTGCTGCCCTACATCCGGCCTGGCGATCCGTCGATGGGAGACGCCGTGCGCGGACTCGCTGGAAAACGGTCGGCAGTGTTGCTGGCCCACCACGGCCCCGTGGTGGCCGGCAAGGATCTCGAAGCCGCCGCCTACGCGATGGAAGAGCTTGAGGAAACGGCCAAACTCACGCTTCTCACCCGCGGCTTGCGGCCTAAAATCCTCGCAGCGCCGCAAATTCGTGAGTTGGTGGAATATTTTGACGTGGAGTGGGACGACTGATGCAGCTTTCGGCCAATCTGGGATTTCTTTTTCGTGACCTCGCGCTTCCAGACGCGATCCGTGCGGCAAAACGGCTCGGTTTTGCCGCCGTTGAGATGCATTGGCCATACGACACCGATGCATCGGTGATCGCGCAGACGCTCATCGAAACTGGCCTTCCGCTTCTTGGCATCAACACGGCCAGAGGCGACGTTGGAGCGGGTGACAATGGCCTCGCTGCGCTGCCGGGTCGGGAAACGGAAGCTCGCGCGGCGATTGACCAGGCGGTTCAATGGGCAGCAGCCACGCGCTGTCGCAACATCCATGTGATGGCAGGCAAGGCAACCGGTGACGAGGCCTTCGCGACCTTCGAAGGCAACTTGCGGTACGCATCGAAGAGCGCCGCGCAGCACAACATCGGGGTGCTGATCGAGCCGTTGAACCCGCGCGATGCGCCAGGCTATTTTCTTTCCGACCTCCCCACCGCCTTCTCCGTGGATTGGCTGACGCCCAGCTAGGGAGCGCAATACCCTGCATTCACGGCGACCCGCGCCATGAATGGACGGTGGAGCGACTGGCGAAGGAGGCCTCCATGTCGCGCTCGGTGTTCTTCGACAGGTTCCGCAGGGAGGTCGGCGTCCAGCCGATGGAGTACCTGCTATGTGGCGGATGGCCCTCGCCAGGGACATGCTGCGGCGCGGGGATGGCGGCGTGAAGGAGGTTGCGGAAACCGTCGGCTATGGCTCCGCCAGTTCCTTCCAGTGTTGCATTCACCCGGTTTGTCGGCATACCGCCAATACAGTTCGCACGCCAAAGGGTCTCACGGTAGGCTAGAGCTGTGAAGACCACTCCTTGGAATTCCCCTAGCCGACTTCTCGTTCGTTCATTTTTCCATGACGGACCACCGATTCCTGACCGACCAGGCCCCGCAATTGGCATCTTGCACCGGTGAGGCACCGAATAGCCGCTTGTATTCACGGCTGAATTGGGAGGCGCTGCCATAACCGACCGAAAGGCCACACCGGCTGCGTCCAGCGGCGCCTGCAACAGTTGCCGGCGCGCGCCGGATTGCCAACGTACAGTGTGCTGTCTCTTCAGATCGCGCGCGGGCCGCATGTCCGCGTCGCCCGACTATACGAAAAGACGGAGCGGAATTTTCGCGCCCGTCGCCCTCGCCACAGCCTCCATCTTGCCGAATCCGTCCACCATTAGTGGGAAAGTTCGTTCTTATAGAAAACCCCACCCTTCATGATCGCCTGGAAGGATTTGCCTTCGTCGCCGAGCAGCGAGATGTCCTTCAGTGGATCGCCGTCTATCACAATCATGTCAGCATAGGCCCCTGCGGCGATGGTGCCGATCTTGCCAGCCATCAAGCACAGTTCGGCCGCGTTGATGGTGGTCGATCGGATGACCTCGATGGGCGGCAGCGCCTCGGCGCGGATATTGAATTCCAGGTTCTGGTGTGGATGTAGAAAGCCTAGATGATCCGAACCATGGCAAATCTTTACACCGGCGTTGTGCATGATCTCCAGCGATACCGGGCCACGATCACGCACCCACTGCAGGCGCTCAACGGCGGCAGCGTCGAGTCCGAGCCTTTCAGCCTCGATGATTTGTCCCTCGTATGCGCTGATTGTCGGCGTTGAATAAGCGCCCTTCTCGGCCATGATCGCCGCCGTTGCGGGAGTGATCAGCGTACAGTGCTCGATCGACTTGATCCCGCAGGCCAGCGCCCGCGCGATTGACTCGTCCGAATGTGCGTGCACGCAAACGTAGGTCTTGGCGTTCTCCGCTTCTTCCTGGAAGGCGCGAAGCTCATCCATCGAATAGGCATTCCATGAGCGTGGCATCCGCAGCTGCGCCGCGCCGCCGCCGGCCATCACCTTGATGAACTGAGCGCCTTTGCGTATCTCCTCGCGCGCCGCGCGGCGACACTCATCAACGCCGTCGACGATCTTCGACACGTTGCCGAGTTGATTGTTGAAGGTTTCAGCCGAGATCAGGTCGCCGCGCTCGCGCGGATCGGTATGGCCGCCGGACTGGACAAAAGCCTTGCCGCACATGGTCAACCTGGGTCCGTCGATCAGACCGCTTTCAAGCGCGTATTTGAAGCCCAGCGTCGCCCCACCGACGTCGCGGACTGTCGTGAAGCCGCGCAACAGCATGCCCTTGACGATCTTGGCCGCGTGCAGCGCCACCAGTTCGTTGGGCATACGTGAGCTGGCGGACGGATCTTCAGCGGCCGAATAAACGTGGACGTGGCAATCGATCAAGCCGGGCATCAGCGTCTTGCCCTTCAGGTCGATCATGATCGCGTTGACGTCCTTAATCGGCTTGTCGGAAACTTCGTCAATCATGCCTTCCGACACCCGTACATGACGGTCATACTCCCCGTCGTCCGAGGAACCATCAAGCACGCGCGCGTTCTCGAAGACATATGAAGGCATGGGAATCTCCTCTTCAATCATTCCTGTTAGTAGGTCGCACGTCCGCCCGACAGGTCGAAGACCGCTCCGGTGGTGAAGGAATTCTCCTGCGTGGCCAGCCAGCAGATCATGGACGCTGCCTCCTCCAGTTCGAGCATGCGCCCGCGTGGGATCTTGCCAAGGATATAGGCTATATGTTCGGGCGCCTGGGCCATCGCGCCCGGTGTCTTGGCGACGGCCGGCGTCACGCAGTTGACGGCGACGTTGCGATCGGCCAACTCCTTACCAAGCGACTTGGTTAGCGCGATCACGCCGGCTTTCATTGACGAATAGGCGACCGCATTGGGATTGCCTTCCTTGCCGGCGACAGAGCTGATGTTGACGATGCGTCCGTAACCCTTCTCCATCATGTGGGGCACGATCGTTCGGCAGCAGTGGAAGGTGCCATTGAGTCCGACCTGAACCACCTCGGCGAAGGCTTCCGGCGGATACTCCCAAGTTGGCATATTAGGGCCAACCAAGGCGGCGTTATTAACTAGGATGTCGACCTTGCCGTAGCGCTCGACAGTTGCCTTTGTCGCAGCCTCAACTGAGGCGAGCACGCCGATATCGGCTGTCAGGCACTGGACGCGGTCTGAGGCTCCGACCTTCTCGGCGCAGACACCGAGCACCATCTCGTCGCGGTCCCAGATGGAGACACTCGCACCTGATTCGAGCATACGCTTGACGACGGCAAACCCGATTCCTTGAGCGCCTCCCGTGATGACTGCGGTTCGGCCTGCGAGATCATATTCATTCATGTATAGACGGTTCCTGACTTTCCGCTGGCGCCCCGGCTACGCCGGACGTGAGCAATTTCATTTTGTGTTTTCTGCCAAACCGGAATACGACCTTATTGGAGACATGATGGGCAGCGCGAAGACTTGATTGGGAACGGGTGCGTCGTGATCCGCGATGAGCCCCGGCGCAGCTGAACATTCGCGATTGTCGATCCCTTCCTTGGCACCAGGATCGTGGACAGTGGTCGGCCAATCCAGCATGGAGCTTTGCGACGAATGCGTTTTGACCTGTTGTCATTGGAATTGTTCGTCGCAGTCTGTGAGGAGCAAAGCATTGCCAAGGCCGCTGACCGCGAGCACATAGCTGCATCTGCAATCAGCAAGCGCATTTCCGATCTCGAGGCCCGGCTCAAGACACCGCTGTTCTTGCGTGGTTCCAAGGGGTTGGAACTCACCGCAGCCGCCAATTCCCTGCTGTACCACGCCCGCGTGGTCATGCGCGACCTGCGCCAGATGGAATCCGAGCTGTCCAATCATGCCAGCGGCGTGCGTGGCCACGTCCGCGTCTATGCCAGTGTTTCCACCATCATCCAACACCTGCCGCGTGACCTGCGCGAGTTCCTCGCCCTACACGACGCCGTGCGCATTGACCTGCAGGAAGGAACAAGCCAGGAGGCGCTCGAGGCGGTGGCGGAGAACGCCGCCGATATCGGCGTCTTCGGCGGCGTTGTGCCGCGCCAAGGCTTGAAGATCATCCCGTACCGTGTCGACCGCATTGTCGCACTCGTTCACAAGGACCACCCGCTGGCGGACCGCACGATCGTCAAGTTTGCTGAGTTCACCGATTTCGATCTAATCGGGCCGATGAAGGGATCCTTCCTCGACTCGCTTGTGCTACGCGCTGCTTCCGACCTCGCCCGCTCGTTGCGGATGCCAGTCCGCGTGAACGGTTTCGAGACCGTATTCAGCATGGTTGAAGCCGGACTGGGGATCGGCCTGGTCCCGGAGAAATGCGCCGAGCGCTATGTGACCAGCGGCAACACCGTCGCCATCGTCCTTGACGAACCCTGGGCCGAGCGCCAGTGGAACCTTTGCGTGCAGGCAAGCCAGACCATGCCGCCGCCCGTGCGGCTGCTGCTCAACCATCTCACCAACAGCGAAACCCGATAAGGCCGCTTGATTTCGCCGGCCGTCCTCGTCGGCGCGGTCCGCCCGCGACCGCCGGGGCGCGTTCGCCTATGGCGATGGGCTGTTTCCGAAGGACGACTTCGAGGATGCACGCGACACTCCTATAAGACACCCGAAAGGGCGCGCGCCGTGGTGGTTTGCGCTCCTGTGAAATCCATCTGGAGGAATAGGACGTGAAAATCGCGGTACTTCCCGGCGACGGCATCGGCAAGGAGGTGACCGCTGAGGCGGTCAAAGTGTTGCGCTCACTTGCCGGCGCTGGACTCGCCTTCGAGATGACCGAAGCCATCATCGGCGACGAAGGCATTCAGACCGTCGGCGATGCGTTGCCGGCGAAAACGCTTGAACTCTGCCGTGCGGTTGACGCTATCCTGCTTGGCGGTACCGGTGTGCCCGCCGACGAGCACCGCCCACCATCCGAAGGCGCTGGAAACGGGTTGTTGCGGCTTCGCCGGGCGCTGTCGCTCTATGCCAATTTTCGTCCGGTCCTGCTCTATCCCGAATTGCTCGACGCCTCGACGCTGAAGCCGGAGGTGGTCGAAGGCGTCGATATGCTGATCCTGCGGGAGTTGAATGGTGACCTGTATTTCGGCGAGCCCCGCGGCATCTCTGTCAACGCGGCCGGGGAGCGCGAAGGCATCAACACAATGCGCTACACCGAGAGCGAGATAGACCGTATCGCCCATGTAGGCTTCAAGGCGGCACAAAAACGCGGCAGGAAGCTGTGCTCTGTCGACAAGTCGAACGTGCTGGAGACAATGATGTTGTGGCGCGAGGTGGTGACCCGCGTCGGCAAGGACTATACGGATGTGGAACTGACCCATCTCTATGTCGATGCAGCCTCCATGGCGCTGATCCGCAATCCCAGGCAGTTTGACGTCATCGTCACCGGAAATGTCTTCGGTGACATCCTCTCCGATGCCGCGGCGATGCTTGCCGGTTCAATCGGCATGCTGCCGTCGGCCTCGTTGGGTGTCGGAAACAAGGGGCTCTACGAACCTGTCCACGGCACCGCACCCGACATTGCGGGCCGCAATATTGCCAATCCGCTGGCAGCGATTTTGTCGGTAGCGCTGATGCTGCGCTATTCTTTCTCGCTGGAAGATGAGGCCGCGCGGGTCGAGGCTGCGGTCCGTTCGGTGCTTGCCGCCGGCTACCGAACCGCCGACATTATGCGGCCCGGCTGTCGCAGGGTCTCCACCAGCGAGATGGGTGACGCCGTTGTAGCGGTTCTCGTCGCCGGAACCAGCAGGCAGGCCGTCTGCTGATCGGTCCGATGCGTCGCAAGTTCCTAGAAAGGAGAGTCCCTCTCCCGCCTGGGCGTCTTCAATCCAGGTCTGACGCTCGACTGAAATCCCAGTGGGCGCAAAAGGAGTACGACACGCGATGAAATTGCTGCGCTATGGCGAGCCGGGTGAGGAAAAGCCTGGCATTCTCGACCGCGAGGGCCTCATTCGTAACCTGTCTGGCCATGTCTGCGATATTGCCGGCGGGACGCTGTGTCCCATTGGTCTCGACGCGCTCCGTGCGATCGATATCGCCAGTCTCCCGGTCGTCGACGGTAATCCACGCATCGGCCCTTGCGTCGCCGGGACCGGAAAATTCATCTGCATCGGGCTGAATTATTCTGACCATGCCGAGGAAACCGGCGCCACGGTGCCGTCGGAGCCGATTATCTTCATGAAGGCAACTTCGGCGATCACCGGCCCATACGACCGGGTCGAGATCCCACGCGGTTCCGAAAAGACCGACTGGGAGGTCGAACTCGGCGTCGTTATCGGCAAGACCGCGAAATATGTCTCGGAGGACGAGGCGATGGACCATGTCGCTGGCTATTGTGTCGTCAACGACTTATCCGAGCGCTCCTTCCAGGCCGAACGACAAGGTCAGTGGACCAAGGGCAAGTCGGCCGACACCTTCGGCCCGCTCGGGCCCTGGCTGGTCACCGCGGACGAGGTGTGCGATCCACAGCCGCTGAAGATGCATCTTGAGGTCAATGGCAAAGCCTTCCAGAACGGCTCGACAGCGACCATGGTCTACGGCGTGAGGCACTTGGTATCCTATCTGTCGCAGTTCATGAGCCTGCGCCCCGGCGATATCATTTCCACTGGCACTCCGCCCGGCGTCGGCCTCGGTCAGAAGCCGAATATTTTTCTCAAGGCTGGCGATGTCATTACCTTGGGCATCGAGGGTCTTGGCGAACAACGCCAGCAATGCATTCAGGCGTAGCGATCGGATGCTCCATGACCGTCGACCCGACGCCTTTGACGTGGGTGGCAGCGATTTAAATCCTCGAAGCTCGACGATTTCCGGTCGCCATCCCGATTAGGGGCCTTCCTATCGCCCATCAATGTTGGCATCTGACATTTCTAGACCCGCCGGAGCAGGCATGCACTTCAATTTTTCCGACCTCAAGCCCATTGAGCGATACAAGCTCCTGTCCTCCACCATCACGCCCCGCCCAATAGCCTGGGTTTCCACCATCAGCGAAGCCGGTCAACGCAACGCCGCGCCGTTCTCCTTCTTCAATGTTTTCGGCGAGGATCCGCCGGTTGTCGGATTCTCGATCAACGACCGCAGTCCGGGCGACCGGAAGGACACAGGCCGTAACATCCGCGCCACCGGCGAGTTCGTCGTCAACCTAGTCGACGAGGATCAGCTGAAGGCGATGAACGTCACGGCCACTGAATACGGCCCGGCCGTCGACGAGTTCACCGTCTCCGGCCTGAGCTCGCAGGCCTCGCTTTCGATCGGCGCGCCGCGCATCGCAGAAAGTCCGGTGTCCTTCGAGTGCAAGCTGATGCAAATCGTCGAGCTGGGGTCAAACCGTTCGCTTATCCTCGGCCATGTGCAAGTCATGCATATCCGCAACGACCTGCTCATCAATCCGGAACGCTTCCATGTCGATACGGCGAAGATGCGCGTCGTCGGGCGGATGCAGGGTAACAACTACATTGTCTGCGACGACATTTTTGAGATGGCACGCCTTCAGCCATAAGCCTGATTGCGGGAATAGAAGCGGCGCTTCCTTCACGGTGTTCGGTGCTCGTCGAGCGGGTGTCAGGCCGCGGAGCGAGAGCGACCCTATGGAGTTTTGGCGTATAACCGAGGCAAGTCGTTCGAGCCATGGATGACCCTAGCTGTGTCCCGATAGCGTTGCTTTCTGTAGCGGTTGTGGCTCAAACAGCAGCGAACACGATCGTTGCTAGCGGCGTAGAGAACGGTGCATCCGCGACTGCGTGGTCTCAAAGCGCAGCCGACAATAACGCCATTTGGCCCTTTCGTGTCAGTCGGTGACAGCCCCGATACTGAGCCATGGCGTCGCTTGCGCCGACGCTTTCTCATGATCTTTGATCGCCGGCAGTTCCGCCAGAGTGTCGTCGATGAAATCATTGCCCTTCAGCAGTCGCTCCCGGTCTGAATCGACAATCAAGAACGGCACTGTGCCAAGCCGCAGGTGGCTGAGCTCGCGCCTTTCCAGGTCCACCGTGAAGCGCGCTTCCTGCGGATTCGCCGCCGCGCGCAGGCACTCTGCTAGCACGTCCTCACTGACGGTCGCAGGAATGATGCCGTTGTTGATGCAGTTCGCCTTGAAAATATCGGCGAACATGGAGGAGATCAGGCAGCGTATGCCAAATGATTTCAGTGCCCAGGGCGCGTGCTCGCGCGACGAACCGGAGCCGAAATTACGCCCCGCGATGATGATCGTCGCCTCGTCATAGGGCTGCTTGTTGAGGATAAAGTCCGGATCTGGTGTGCCGTCTGGTCTGTAGCGCAGGCTATGAAACAGGAACGGTGCCATCGCGTTGCGATCCGGCTTGCGCAGGAACTGCTGGGGATAGATCAGGTCTGTGTTGATGTCGGACATCGGAAAGGGCGCGGCGATGCCGCTGTGTCCGGAGATCGGTTCCATATTCGCCTCAGATCAGTTCGCGCACGTCTGTCAAATGGCCGGTGATCGCCGCTGCCGCGGCCATGGCGGGGCTCATCAGATGCGTACGCGCACCGCGCCCCTGTCGCCCTTCGAAATTCCGGTTCGATGTCGATGCGCATCGTTCGCCAGGTTTCAGCCGCTCGCCATTCATCGCCAGGCACATCGAGCAGCCAGGCTCACGCCAGTCGAATCCGGCCTCGATGAAGATCTGGTCGAGTCCCTCCTGCTCAGCCTGGTCCTTGACCGGCCCCGAACCAGGCACAATCCAGGCAGTCGTACCGTCGGCGACCTTGCGCCCCCGCACCACTACGGCCGCGGCCCGCAAATCCTCGATGCGGCCATTGGTGCACGAGCCGATGAAGACGTGATCAACGTGGATGTCGGTCAGCGCCTGTCCGGGCTGCAGGCCCATGTAGTCGAGTGCGCCTTGGATACTGGTGCGCTCGCTCTCGTTGTCGCAGGACGAAGGGTTTGGCACCCTGCCTACGATCGGCAGCGATTGGCCGGGATTGGTGCCCCAGGTGACGAAGGGCACTACGTCGGATCCGGCGATTTCGACATCCGCGTCGAAGAACGCATCCGGATCTGACTTCAGCGAGCGCCACGAATCCACTGCCCGGCCCCACATTTCGTCCTTCGGCGAGTATTTGCGTCCTTCCAGATAGGCGATGGTCTTCTCGTCGGGCGCCACCATGCCGGCGCGCGCGCCGCCCTCGATCGACATGTTGCACAGCGTCATGCGCTGTTCCATGGTCAGCGCCCGAACCGCCTCTCCCTGGTATTCGATGACGTGGCCGGTACCACCTGCCACGCCAATCCTATGCAGAATCGAAAGGATTAGGTCTTTCGCCGTTGCGCCGGAGGGCAGTTCGCCCTTCACGTTGACACGCATCGACTTGGACTTGCGCTGCACGATGGTCTGCGTCGCCAGCACGTGCTCGACCTCGGAGATACCGATGCCAAAGGCGAGTGCCCCGAATGCGCCAAGGGTGGAGGTGTGGCTGTCGCCGCACACCACCAGAGCGCCGGGCAGCACAAAGCCGAGTTCAGGCCCGATCACGTGGACGATACCCTGCCGGCGGTTGCCGACCGAATAGACGTCGATACCGGCCTGCCCGCAGTAGGCCTCAATGTCCTGGACCATCTTGCGTGCGTCCTCGTCCTCATAGGCGATCCCGTTGACGCGGGGCGTCGTGGGAACGACGTGGTCGGCCACGCCGATCGTCAGATCGGGACGGTGCACCTTGCGCCCGCGCGCACTTAGCCCCGAAAATGCGTAAGTCGCGACACCTTCATGAACCAGATGTCGGTCGACAAAGAGAATGGCCCTGTTGTCGCCCAGCGGCTTGACGACATGGGCATCCCAGATTTTTTCATACAGCGTCTTCGCCATGGTGACCTCTTCGCGGCGCCGCCTGATTGCATCTGCCGAGGACACTCGCTGAACGGCGCATGCGACTGGACACCAGGCGCTCGTCATCGGCGAAATCCTCAGAGGTATCAGGCCGCCTGCAATCTAGGAGTTAGCCCACACGCCTTGAAGGCTCATTTCGACATGGCTCCGTCGCGAACGACGATGCGGATCACGCCCTGGTCCAGTTTGCCCGCCGCATCTTCAAAATCAGCGGAGCGGCTGGACAGTTCTGCCTCCCAGCCCTGTCAGGTGTTGGTCGGCATTCCCAAGCCGACGCCAAAAACGGTCGGTCATGAAGGCTCCGATCCCGGCACGCCTTCCTACACGCAACGAGAAGTACGGAGAATTGTCAGACACCAAGATAGTCGAGTAGACTTTCTTCCTCCGCAGCCATCTGGAGATTCGTCAATTCCTTTACGATCTTCCCGTTCTCGATCATGTAGTATCTGTCCGTAACCTCAGCCGCAAACTGAAGATTCTGTTCGACCAATAGAATTGTCAGACCGGTCGACTTGATATCATTAATGATCGCACCGATTGCATCGACAACTACAGGAGCCAAGCCCTCGGTTGGCTCATCAAGCAGGAGGAACGACGCTCCCATATAGAGCGGACGCGCGATCGCCAGCATCTGCTTCTCTCCGCCAGACAGAGACGCTGCTTTTTGCAGGCGCCGCGCCTTGAGAATGGGGAAATGCTGGTAGATCCGTTCAAGTGGCCATCCTGTGGTTTTGTTCGGCCGACCGATGGTCAGATTTTCATGGACGTTCAATGTCGAAAATATGCCGCGGTCCTCAGGGGCAAAGCCCACTCCCATCCTGCAAATGCGCTCGGGCGAAAGGTCGATGATTTCCGAGCTGCCAAAACGGATGCTGCCCGTCCGGCGCGGTATGTCACCAATGATGGATTTAAGCAGCGTGGTCTTGCCGGCGCCGTTGCGCCCCACCAGCGTCACGACCTCGCCTGCGTCGACTGACAGGCCAACACTCTGCAATATATGGCTTTCACCATAATAGGCATCGAGATTTCTTATCTCCAACATACTCAATGGCGTTTTCCCAGATAGGCTTCGATTACGCGAGGGTCCGTTCGTACGTCGTCATAGCGCCCGCGAGCGAGCAGAGCACCCTGCTGCATGACGATGATTTCGTCGGCGACATCGGCGATGACTCCAAGATTGTGCTCCACAACGATGATCGTGCGCTCGCGGGACAATTGGGCGATTAGGTCAGTTGTGCGTGACACGTCCGCACTCGTCATCCCTGCGGTCGGTTCGTCGAGAAGAAGGATCGCCGGGTGCGCCGCCAAGGAGATCGCGAGTTCCAAGGCCCGTTTGCGGCCATAGGAAAGATCACTGGCCGGCCGCTCGCGCAAAGATGGCGGAATGCCGACTTGATCCAGCAAAGCGTTGGCTTCAGGTCTGTGGTTTTCGTGCCAGCCTGACTTCGCCAGCACTTTGGCGCCCCCATCCGCTCGCCGTTGCACCGACAGGACAACATTGTCCATGACCGCCAGATTGGGAAAAATGCTGGTGATTTGAAAACTTCGCACGATCCCGCGCCGGGCAAACTGTTCGGTGCGCAGCGAAGTCATGTCTTCACCATTAAACAGCAGACGACCACGCTTGGGCCGATAAAAACCGCTCAAGACATTGAACAGAGTGGTCTTGCCGGCGCCGTTCGGTCCGATGATCCCGTAAACCGGCTTTTTCTCGAACTTCAAGCTAATGTTGTTGATGGCCGTGAAACCGCCAAAGCTCATTGTGACCGATTGCAGTTCAAGGAGCGGCACGTCTGTCGAACCCGCCCCGTAGACGGAGTTACTAGCGCCAGGATCAGGCATCGGCCACCTCTCCGGTTGTTGCAATCTGGTTCGGGTTTGCAGCGTAAAGCTCACCCTTTGCCGGCATATCGGGCGACGTGGCGCGATCGACCGAATGATGCACGATCTCGCCGAGTATTCCGCGTCGGAACAACAGCACGACGGCCACGAACAGAAGGCCGAGGAACAGGCTGCCATTGTCCGTGATTGACGACAACGTATTGCGCATGAGCAAAACGATGCCACTGCCTAAAAATGGGCCGAAGATGGTACCGGCGCCGCCAAGCAGCGTCATCATGATAGGCTCTCCAGAAGCGCGCCATGAGACCATTTCAAGGGTAACAAACTGATGGTTAAGGGCATAGAGAGCGCCGCCGATCGAGCACACCACTGCCGAAAATACATACGCCTTCACACGCAAGCCGTAGACGCTGTAGCCAAGACTCATCATGCGCTGCTCGTTCTCGCGGGCGCCGAGAAGCGCAAGGCCATACGGCGACTTTAGAAGTCGAATTGTCGTGATAATCACCAAGGCAGCGGCAGCGAGGCAAACATAATAGAAGATCCGGTCGTCCTTGAGGTCCAAGCCCAGGAGCGTTGGTCGAACCAATCCGTGCAACCCGTCCTCACCGCCCGTGTAGTCGGGAAACTGATTGACGACGAAATAGACGATCGACGCGAATGCAAAGGTGATCATAGAGAAATAGATCCCTTTCTTTCTTGCGGCGATGAAGCCAAAAAGAAGACTTACAATGGTGCTCAGGGCGACGCCGGCGAGCAGCGAAAGGAACATCGGAGCCCCGAACTTAACCATCAGGATCCCGGTGACGTAGGCCGACATGCCCCAATAGGCGGCCTGGCCGAACGAGAGGAGTCCGCCGATCGCGAACAACAGATCGAAACCAACCGCAAACAGCCCCCAAAGGATAATGTCAGTCGCAAGGACTGGATAGACCAGCCACGGAAGCAAAAGCGCTGCCGCCAGCGCAATGAGAGCGGTGGGTCGGCTCAAGAACACCCGCCGCGCACGCTCGGTCATCGGTGTATAATGCAGCGCGAAATGCGAAATATCGATGCCTTGGAAAATCCCGCCCGGGCGTATTAGGAGCACGACAAGCATCAAAATGTATATGACTGCGGAGGCCGCCGGCGCATAGAAGATGGCCGCGATAGCCGAGACGAGGCCTGACGCAAAGCCCATGATTGCCGATCCGGCGATCGAGCCCATGCCGCCGGCGACGACCACGGCGAAGACGAAATTGATCATTTCCTCTCCCATAAACGGCGACACGTTGCGCATCGGTGCGGAAAGCGCCCCCGCGAGCCCAGCCAGAGCGGAGGCGAAAAAGAACGTGCCGGACACGAGAAGGGGCACATTGCCGCCGAAGCATTTAAGCAGATCGGGCCGCTCCGATGCCGCCCGGATCAGCGCTCCCAGGCGCGTGCGCTCAAGCGCCAAATATGTGCCCAGACATAGAAATACCGATACCACAACGACGAAGAGGCGATATTTCGGGTATGAGGCGAAGCCGAGGCTGACGGCACCCTTGAGAAGGTCAGGCACCAGGTATGGCGCCGACGTAACGCCGTAAAAAATTCGAACAACGTCTTCGATGATCAGCGAGAGGCCGAAGGTCAAAATCAGGATGTAGGCGAGATCCAAGCCATAAAGTCGGCGGATGAGCAGCCGCTCAATAATCACACCAAGCAGTCCGACCAGAACGGCGGAAATGAGAAAGCCCAGCCAAAGCGAAACACCGAGATGCGATCCCAGAATCACCGCGATGATTGCGCCCAGCATGAACATCGCGCCATGCATGAAATTAACCACGCGCATCATGCCGAAGATGATGCTCATGCCGAGACTCATCAACGCCAGGACACCTCCCGTGACAAGTCCGTTGAAGAGCAAAATTGCATAGTAAGACATTGGCCGGCCTCGGTTGCGTTGCGGATGAACCCCTCTCCCCGTCGGCGATCAGCCGGCGGCGGGAGGCATGCTTCTTCCGCTACCAATCGTGCTTGCAGGTGCTTTCTGCTTCCGGGTAGTACGCCTCATCCCCTGGAACCGACCCGACGATGTTGAAAAAGTCGCTGTCGTTCTTGACCTCCGATGCGGGTTTGACCTGGCCAATAAAGGTACGCTTCACCACAAGATGGTCGCGCTTGCGCATGAGCGCGTCCTTGGTGAACATGTCGCTGAAACGCCGACCTTCTAGGGCTTCCGTTACCTTGTCGGGATCGTCCGTCCCGATTTCTTGGACGGCCTTCAGTACTTGATAGACGGCAGAATAGTTGCCCGCGTGTATGTCACCAGGGTAGAAGCTGAGCTTC
Organism: Mesorhizobium sp. M7A.F.Ca.US.005.03.2.1; assembly: GCF_003997795.1. Taxonomy (NCBI): domain Bacteria; kingdom Pseudomonadati; phylum Pseudomonadota; class Alphaproteobacteria; order Hyphomicrobiales; family Phyllobacteriaceae; genus Mesorhizobium; species Mesorhizobium sp. M7A.F.Ca.US.005.03.2.1. Next base: position 14,619 of record NZ_RZRP01000047.1, read on the forward strand.
TCGCGGAAACGCTTTGTGAATTTCCGGGTTTCGTCGTCGAGATCCCAATACCAGATCAGCGCGGCGTTTACGCCGGCCCACGTGTCCGGCCCGAGAGCCTTCACATCAGAAAGATTCAACTGTCCGGGAACAATCTTTATTCCGGCATCCATCAAGCCGAATTCACGGGCCTGCTTAACCGCGTTGCGCAGATCCTGTCCGGATTCAAGGATTCCGATTGCCTCGGCGCCAGCCGCCTGCGCTTTGAGAAGATAGCTTGAGAAATCGTCGTTCGGGAACGGCACCATATCCACCCCAACGACCTCACCACCGTTTTGATTAACGGCACTCGAGAAAGAAGCCAGCAACGACTTTCCGAAGGCAAAGTCGGCTGTGATAAAATACCATTTTTTGGTGCCGTCCTGGGTCATTTTCTTGACCGGCGCGGACATGGCTGAGGTATCGTATCCATAGTGCCAAGTGTATTTGCCGCAAGCTTCATTCGTAAGCGCCATGGTTCCCGGGCTAACAAAGGTCGTCAGAATGTGCCTTTCGTTAGCGAGCTTGGCTATGGCAATGGCTGCGGCGGAACTCGACACGTCGGTAATGAGGTTCACGCCCTGAGAGTCTATGATCTCGCGCGCCTTATTGACCGAGAGTGCAGGATCCAGCTTGTTGTCGACGACGATGACATTGATCGGTACCCCGTTGACCTTTCCACCGAAGTCATCAACGGCCATCTTGGCGAATTCAACGTCACCGGGACCTGATGTTTCTGAATAAACCGAAGAAAGATCGGTCAACATCAGGATATTGAACTGTTTGGCTTTCATCTGAGCATACGCCGGGACGGTACCGGCAAAAGCGATAGCCGCCAGCAGGCCAGCGGCTGCCAATGATTTAATCCGCATTTCAACTCCTCCTCCTCGAAAACAGGCATCCCTAGCCGTGAGCCACTTCAGTGACCGCATCTTATTGTCATTCGGTTTTTAGCGGCAACGAAAGCAATGGGAGAAGTCTCATATGGGCAGGACGTCATCGCGTTTGGAGATGCACCACATCGCGCCAATCGCATCGCCATGGAAACTCCAGAACATCCGCGGGCCAACCTCAAATGATTTTCGCGTGCGCCAAGGTTTTACCGCGTTTCACTGATCGCGGCGCCCCTCTGGTGACCGAGCGACACTAGTAGGCGGAACATTCCTGGATATTCGCCACGCTTCATCCTATGGGCGCTGCCGAGCACCAACGCCCTCAATTCAGTATCTTCTTCCTCACCTCGAAAGGGCCCAGCACCGAACCTGTCCCGAGCGGCAGGTGAGAGGACGGTCTTAGTGTC
>NZ_RZRP01000480.1:0-4867 GCF_003997795.1 Mesorhizobium sp. M7A.F.Ca.US.005.03.2.1
GATCGTGGCGAAGCCAAGCTGGACATTGTCGGCGTCGATTGTCGCCTTGTCGGCGTCAACGGTCGCAGCGGCAGCCTTCTGCGCGGCGACGGCCTGGTCGTAGGTCTGCTGCGTGCCGGCCTGCTTGGCAACCAGATCCTTGGCGCGCTGGAGATCGGAATTCGAACTGGCAAGCAGCGCCTGATCCTTGGCGAGCGCCGCTTGATCCTTTGCCAGCTGCGCCTTCAGCGCCCGGTCATCGAGCGAGAACAGAACGTCGCCGACCCTGACCATCTGCCCATCCTTGACGTCGATCGAGACGATCTGGCTGGACACCCGCGCGTTGATGTTGACGACGGCGGGAGACGAGACGAAGCCGATCGCATAACGCCGGATCGGGAAATCGGCTGTCGAGGCGACGGCCGAGAGGATGGAAGCCGAGCGGGCGGCACCGCCGCCACCTGCCACCTTGTCGCCCGCTGCCGGCTTGCCGGTTGCCGATTTGTCCGCGGCAGCGACCTGCTTTGCGCCGATGAGCTGCTGAGCCTTGCTCAGCGCGTCCGGAGACACATAGAGCCAGGCCGCGCCCGCACAGGCGACGGCAAGCAACGAAAGAACGACTTTTCCACGCATGGTCAAAGGCCCTCTCCACCCGACACGTCGTGGTCCGATGGTTCTACTCTAGCGCAAATCACGGCCCGTTGCCGCGATTTCGCCGAATAGATAGGACGCGCCTTTGTCGGAAAAGGGCCAAAACACGGCATTACGAAGATTTAATGTGCACTGCACAATGGATGTGCAACACGGGCTGAATCCCCATCCGACGGCTTGCGAGCCATCGCCTTCCGGCCTGAGACGACCAGAATGTGCGCGTCTCGACCTATTTGAGCATCGGCCAAAGCGTCGCCGCCAGCAGCACGCCCATGGCGATGTTGAACCATTTCAGCCGTACCGGGTCCGACAGGAAACCGCGCAGCGCGGTGCCGAACCCAGCCCACACCGAGACGCTCGGTAAATTAACGATGGTGAAGGCCACAGCGATCAACACCACCGACAGGAACGGGTGCTCGGCATTGGCATAGACGGCCATGGCGGTGATCGCCATCACCCACGCCTTGGGATTGACCCACTGGAATGCAGCCGCCTCGATGAAGCGCATCGGCCGCGCCTTCGTCTCGCCCTTGCCGGTCAGCGTGCGCGACATGGCGATCTTCCAGGCGAGGTACAAAAGATAGGCGCCGCCGGCGATCTTGAGCGCGGTATGCAGCGCCGGAAACGCCGTCAACACAGCGCCAAGGCCAAGACCGACGGCAAGCAGCAGCACGAGGAAACCCATGCTGATGCCAAGCATGTGCGGAACGGTTCTGACGATGCCGAAATTCACGCCCGATGCCAGAAGCATGAGATTGTTCGGCCCCGGCGTGATCGAAGTCACCAAGGCGTAGACAAGCAGGGCAAGGAAAGCGTCAAGCGACATGGATATCCTCCCCGACAAGTCAGGATCGTTGTCTTTTCTAGGCAACCCGCAAAGGCCCACGGACGGCCCACAGCGGGGCCAGAAGCCTCACTGTGGAAGCTGGCTGGCGCGCCCGGCGCCAGCACCGAAGGCCTACATCGCCTGCGGGCCGCGGTTCAACGCCGCCACGCCGGTGCGGCAGATTTCGACCAGGCCGAGCGGCTTCATGATGGCGATGAACTGATCGATCTTGGAGCCCTTGCCGGTGATCTCGAAGATGAAATGCTCGGTGTTGGCGTCGATGACGCTGGCGCGGAACGCATCGGCCAGCCGCAGCGCCTCGACCCGGGCCTCGCCGAGGCCGGCGACCTTGACCAGCGCCAGTTCGCGCTCCAGCGGCCGCTCCTGGCCGGATTCATGCGAGCGCACGGTCAGGTCGACGACGCGGTGCACCGGCACGATGCGCTCCAGCTGGTGCTTGATCTGCTCCAGCACATGCGGCGTGCCGCGCGTCACGATGGTGATGCGCGACAGGTGTTTTTCATGCTCGGTCTCGGAGACGGTCAGGCTCTCGATGTTGTAGCCGCGCCCGGAAAATAGGCCGATGACCCGGGCAAGCACGCCCGGCTCATTGTCGACCAGCACGGAAAGCGTGTGGTTTTCCGGCTTTTCCGTTTCCTTGGCGATAAAATAGGCCGAACCGGTCGGTTGTAGCTGTGCGTTCATGACATGAATCTCGATTTCAAGCTCTTGAGCTAATTCTTTGTTTGCGCAGGGCTTTCTCGCGACAGCCCTGCCTTGGTTCTGCCGGCTACACCAGTTCCCTGCCCTTGGCGTCGATGGCATTGGCCACCGCCTCGTCGGTCGCCTCGTCGGGCAACAGCATCTCGTTATGCGCCTTGCCCGACGGGATCATCGGGAAGCAGTTGGCGAGCGTCGCCACGCGGCAATCGAACAGCACCGGCTTCCTGACCGAGATCATCTCCTTGATCGCGTCGTCCAGCTCGTCCGGCTTTTCGCAGCGAATGCCGTGGCCGCCATAGGCCTCGGCCAGCTTGACGAAGTCCGGCATCGCCTCGGTATAGGAATGCGACAGCCGGTTGCCGTGCAGCAACTGCTGCCACTGCCGCACCATGCCCATATACTGGTTGTTGAGGATGAAGATCTTGATCGGCGCATTGTGCTGCACCGCCGCGCTCATCTCCTGCATCGTCATCTGCACCGAAGCGTCGCCGGCAATGTCGATGACCAAAGCGTCGGGATGCGCGATCTGCACGCCGAGTGCTGCCGGCAGGCCATAACCCATCGTGCCCAGCCCGCCCGACGTCATCCAGCGGTTCGGCTTCTCGAAACGATAGTGCTGCGCCGCCCACATCTGGTGCTGGCCGACCTCGGTGGTGATGTAGGTGTCCATGCCCTTGGTCAGTTCGTAGAGCCGCTCGATGGCGTATTGCGGCATGATCACGTCGTTGTTCATCTTGTAGGCGAGCGAGTCGCGCGCACGCCATTTGGCGATCTGCTCCCACCAGGGGTAGAGCGCCTTCTTGTCGGCCTTGGCGCTCGCCCGCCACAGCCGCACCATATCCTCCAGCACCCGGCCGACATCGCCGATGATCGGCACCTCGGTGTGGACGTTCTTGTTGATCGACGACGGATCGATGTCGATGTGGATCTTCTTCGAGTTCGGCGAGAAGGCGGTCAGCCGACCGGTGATGCGGTCGTCGAAGCGCGCGCCGATGCAGATCATCACGTCGCAATCATGCATGGCCATGTTGGCTTCATAGGTGCCGTGCATGCCGAGCATGCCCATCCAGTTCTTGCCTGATGCCGGATAGGCGCCGAGGCCCATCAGCGTCGAGGTGATCGGGAAACCGGTGAGATCGACCAGTTCGCGCAGCAGATGGCTCGCTTCCGGGCCGGAATTGATGACGCCGCCGCCGCTGTAGATGATCGGCTTCTTGGCGCCCGCCATCAACTCGACCGCCGCCTTGATCTTCTCCAGGTCGCCCTGGACCTTTGGCTGGTAGCTGGTGCGTGGCGCGATCTGCGGCGGGACATAGAATCCCTTGGCGAACTGCACATCCTTCGGGATGTCGACGACGACCGGACCGGGACGGCCGGTGGTCGCGACATGAAAGGCCTCGTGGATGGTGGCGGCGAGCTCGTTGACGTCCTTCACCAGCCAGTTGTGCTTGGTGCAGGGGCGCGTGATGCCGACCGTATCGCATTCCTGAAAAGCGTCCGAGCCGATCAGCGAGGTCGGCACCTGCCCGGTCAGGCAGACCAGCGGGATCGAATCCATCAACGCGTCCTGCAGCGGCGTCACCGCATTGGTGGCGCCCGGGCCGGAGGTCACCAGCATCACGCCGGCCTTACCGGTCGAACGCGCATAGCCTTCCGCCGCATGGCCGGCGCCCTGCTCATGGCGCACCAGTATGTGCTCGACCTCGTCTTGCTGAAAAATCTCGTCATAGATCGGAAGGACAGCGCCGCCGGGATAGCCGAAGACATGCTTGACGCCATTGTCCTTCAGCGCCTGCACCACCATTTCGGCGCCCGTCATCTCGCGCCGCTCGTTCTGTCCGTTGCTCATCGGTCTGGTCCCGTACTGTCGCCATTGGGCGTTTGCTGGTCGTTTAGTCGTGTTTCAGGCAATAAAAAAGGCCCCCGAGGGAGCCTGTGTCTTGCGCATGGGGGGTTTTCGCCCGGCGGTTACACCGCCTTGCCCACGCGCTTTCCTACGAGAATGAGTGCTGTTTTCATGGTGGCGGACACTAAGGGCGGGCAAGGCGACCTGTCAACGGGAAAAATCACACCGGCGCGCACAGCGTGCCGGCGCGATTGAGGCGATCAGCGCGGCGCCTTGCAGCGGGAAACGCGCGGATCGCATCTGGACACCTTCCTCGCCTGCATCTTCGCTGGCGGATGGTGAGGTGCCACCCTTGCCGGGCCATGGTGCTGGGGCATATGCATTGCCATCGCCTGCTGATGCGGCTTCTGTTGCCCGGCACCGCGTGCAGGACGCTGCCCCGAGACCGGCTTGGCCGACCCCGGTTTGGCCGACGATTTGACAACGATACGTCCATCGCCCGCGGTCCTGTCGGCATGCAGCTTGAGCGCATCGGCCTTCGCGCCGTTGCCGGCGACCATCCGCTTGCGCACAGTGTTGCCAGGCTTCACGACGGCTGGATTGCTGGCAGCCACCGCGCCCGGGGAAATGGCCTTGCCGCCGATCGCAGTCTTGGGGCCCGCCACGATTTGCCCGTTCCCCATTGCATTGCCGGCAAGCTTCTTGATTTCGGCGCCCCTGGAAGCATCGAGACGTGCACTGGCAAACACGCCTTTGGGCGGAGGAACCAGTCTTGCCGCCTTGATCGAGTCGATGACTGGCTTCGGGAGTTGCTGCAGCCGGGGTCCGGCATTGATTGCAAC
>NZ_RZRP01000481.1:0-4856 GCF_003997795.1 Mesorhizobium sp. M7A.F.Ca.US.005.03.2.1
GTCTACACCAGCCCGGAAATCGCCTCGGTTGGCAAGACCGAGGAAGAATTGAAGAAGGCCGGCATCGACTACAAGATCGGAAAGTTCCCGTTCAGCGCCAATGGCCGGGCGCGCGCCATGCTGCACACGGACGGTTTTGTGAAGATCCTCGCCGACAGGCAAAGCGACCGCGTGCTCGGCGTGCATATCGTCGGCTTCGGCGCCGGCGAGATGATCCACGAGGCGGCGGTGCTGATGGAGTTCGGCGGTTCGTCGGAGGATCTCGCCCGCACCTGCCATGCGCATCCGACGATGTCGGAGGCGATCAAGGAGGCGGCGCTGGCGACGTTCTTCAAGCCGATCCACATCTAAAGCCCTTTCATAAACTCTACTCCGGCGGCCATCTGGCGAGGTTTTCTCCGCTTTCACAGCGCCGCACGTCCTCCTGGACGCTTAAAGGATGCTGTGACCCTTTTTGATTGGCGCATGATCCTCTCCGAAAATCGGACTGATCTTCGGGGTCATGCGCTGCTCACGGACCCAAATGTCCGCTGCGCTCCGGTTCTCGAAAACCACACCAGCTGACTCACCGGAGCGAGTTTCTGGAAAGGCCTTTCTGGCGGCCCCTACAAAACAAAACGGCCCGCTTTTCAGCGGGCCGTTCGTAACTGATATCGAGCCAATCACTGGGCCGGTGCAGGTGCCGGCGCAGGGGCTGGTGCCGGCGCAGGAGCCGGTGCGGGCGCGGGTGCCGGGGCAGGCGCCGGTTCTGCAGGTGCCGGAGCAGGCGCGGGCGCAGGTTCAGCCGGCTTCATCGGTTCCGCCGGTGCAGGCGCTGGGGCCGGTGTGCTGGCCGCCGGCGGCTCGGCGGGTGCCGGGTGCTCACCACTTCTTCCGAAAACATAATACGCGACAACCGCCAGAATAACGACGACCAGGGCAATCAGCCAACCGCTACCACCGCCGCCGCCACTTGGCCTTGGTGCGTTGGTGGACGAATTGAACGGGTCGTTTGGATTCGGTGTGTTCGCCATAAAAGTGTCCTCCGTGGATGAAAAATATCAATCAACACCATACAACGCGCAATCATTGAACTGGTTTCACGCTAGGGTTGGAAAACGCCAAAAACAAGGACAATCCTGCCCTTCCGCAGCCGGAGTGGCGTCGTTTCGCCACGCAGCGCGCCAAGTTTGCGTCTGTTAAGGTCGAATCAGAGGGTTTTGCCGTGACGAATTCGTCAGCTCAGCTTGTCCCGAATCACTGCGATGCTCTTGCCAGAGCCCAGTTCGCAGACCGCTATGTGCTGGTCACTGAAGGCCTTTCCTTAACCGCACTCGGCGCGGCCGAACGCGCTCTGGGGCGAACGCCGCCCTGGGTCGGCAGGCTCATGGCGCTGCGCAATCTTGCCGTCAGGCCGTTCCGGCTGAAGACGGGCCTGGAAACTGCGGTGTTGCCGTCGGGCCGGATCGGGATATTTCCGCTCATCAGCCAGTTTCCCGGCAAGGTTGTGCTTGGCCTCGACGACCGGCATCTCGATTTCCGTGTCCTGGTCGAAGTCAGGGATCTTGGCAGCGGCCGGCAAGAGGTGGCCGCGACGACGATCGTCAAGACGCACAATTGGCTCGGGCGCGCCTATCTCGCGATCATCATGCCGTTTCACCGGATGGTCGTTCCGGCGATGCTGGCCCAGATCCTGGCGAAGTAAGCTGAAGTCACTAAAGTCCGACAGGCGTGACGGTGTAACCGGCCTTGCGGAAACCCTCGACCAGGCCTTCGGGGCCGGGGAGGTGGAGGGCGCCGACCGCCATGAAGACATTGCCTTTGGCAAGGATCGGTTCGGCATGCTCGACCATCACCTTGTTGCGGCTGGTGATCATGGTTTCCTCGAACGCCGCATAGCCCGCGGGGTCGTCCTGTTGGTCCGGCATGGCCGCACGAAACAGCGGCCAGAACATGCCGGTGTCGCCACGCTGGTAGAGCACGATCATGGTTTCGTTGATGTCGTTGACCTTGTCGCCGAGCTTCAGCGTGTCGACGAGGCCCTTCATGTGAAACGCCAGCGGCAGCGAGGCCATGGCGCGCAGTTGGCCTTCAGCCGTCTCCAATCCTTCCACCGGCTTGCCGGAAGCCTTCGCGCCTTCCGCCAGCCTGACATCGAGCACCGGGGCGCCGCCTGACTGACGGGCCAGCTCGCAGGCCGGCAGTGCCATCATGGCCGAGAGCATCCACGGCTTCATCTTGGCAACCGTTGCCGGCGGAATGCCGCGTGCGTCGAGCGCGGTGTTCATGGCCGCCGCATCGTCGGGCGACAGTAGCGACGCCAGCGTCGTCGAATCCGTGAACATCATCAGGTCCGGCTCCTTGAGCATCGCTACCATCATCTTCTGCTTGTCGAGCACGTCGGTGGTTTCGATGACGATGGTGCCGGCGGCGTCATAGGCTTTCTGCGCTTCGGGAGGCAGCGTGGTGACGCGCGGGTCGGTCATATGCATGGTGCCGAACAGGAAGGACGGCTTCTCGCCGGGCTTTTCCAGCTTCCACAACAGGCCCTTGCCGTTCGGCGTCGCGGCGGCTTCCGCTTCGATCTTGCGGTAGGTCGCCGGATCGTTCTTCTGCAGGGCCGACAGCATGTCGGCACCGGTGCAGGTCGGGACTTCGGCATGCGCCTTGCCGGCCGCGAACAGCAGCACGGCGAGGAACGACAGGAAGAACAGAACATTGAGCGCGACGAGCAGCTTCAGCGACACGGAAGCAGCACGGTCGGCGATGGCTATGACGCGTTTCATGAGCCTCTTCTAGGACTGAAAAGCGGCAAAACGGTTAACCTGTGCTGAGAAATTGTCTTGGACTGGCTATCGCCCTCAACTGACGTCGATGGGGCTCATGCTTCAACGATTAGCGGAAACGCCCATTTCTTCGTCATCCCAGGGTCTCCGCGACGGAGCTTCGCTCCTGCTTCGCCCAGGGACGACGACGTTGGGGAGGCTTTCGGCCAAATGGTGAACGTTACCGGCGTTCACGCCCTGGGATGCGCCTGCTCATAAATCTCGAGCAGCCTCGCGGTGTCGACGCCGGTGTAGATTTGCGTCGTCGACAGGCTGGCGTGGCCGAGCAGTTCCTGGATGGTGCGCAAATCACCGCCGCGGCCGAGCAGATGCGTGGCGAAGGAATGGCGCAGCGCATGCGGCGTCGCGGTATCGGGCAGGTTGAGCGCCGAGCGCAGCTTGGCCATGTCGCGCTGGACGATGGCTGGGTTGAGCGGGCCGCCGCGGGCGCCGCGGAACAGCAGGCCCTTGGGGTCGAGATGGTAGGGGCAGAGCCGGCGATATTCGGCGATTGCCCTGAGCGCCACCGGCAGCACCGGCACCAGGCGCGTCTTGCCGCCCTTGCCGGCAACGCGCAGCACCGTGTCGGCCGCCGACGCCAGATCGGCGCCGGTCAGGCCGAGCGCCTCGGAAATGCGCAGGCCAGAGCCGTAGAGCAGCGTCAGCACGGCGGCGTTGCGGGCTGCGATCCAGGGTTCCTCCGCCAGTTGGCCTTCGATGGAAACGATATGCTTGGCATCGCTCGCCGTCAGCGGCTTGGGCAGCGATTTGGGCTGGCGCGGCGCGCGCAGTGCCGCCGCACCGGCCGCATTGGCGAGGCCGCGCCGCTCGAGGAAACGCAGCAGCGAGCGGATGCCGGCGAGACCCCGGCCCAGCGTGCGGGCGCCGGCACCGGCATTGCGCCGCGCCGCAAGGAAGCCGCGCAAATCCGCCGGGCGCAGATCGGCGATGTCCGAAATGCCGGGCGAGCCGCCGCAATGGCCGGTGAGGAAATGCAGGAACTGACGCGTGTCGCGCTCATAGGCTTCCACCGTCTCGGGCGACAGCCGACGTTCTCGCGCCAGCATCTTCAGCCAGCTTTCGCGCGCCGCCTGGAGATCGGGTTTGGCCGGGATGAGGAATTCCTGCATGGCGGCATTTTCGGATATTCGGGTTAGGAAGCGGTGAATAGCCCGTCATTGAAATGACAGCCGCGTGGGGCTAGAGCAGGCCAAAGGATATTTCGCCATGAGCAAGCTCCAGAATCCTGTCCAGATGGCCGTGATCGGCGCCGCCCATGGCATCAAGGGCGAATTGCGGGTGAAGACCTTCACCGGCGAGCCGCTGGCGCTGGCCGATTACGGGCCGCTCTACGCCAGGGACGGGCGCGCCTTCCAGATCGTCGACATCAGGCCCGCCAACACCGTCGTCGTGGTCCGTTTCAAGGGCATTGCCGACCGCAATGCGGCCGAGGCGCTGGCCGGCACGGAGCTGTTCGTCGACCGTTCGATGCTGCCGGACGATGGCGAGGAAGACGAATTCTACCATGCCGACCTCGTTGGCCTCGAAGTCCGCGACGACACGGGTGCCGTGCTTGGCAAGGTGGTCGCGGTGCACAATTTCGGCGGCGGCGACATTCTCGACGTGACGCTGGGCGGGCGCAAGGGCGTGCTGATCCCGTTCACACAGGCTGCCGTACCGCAAGTGTCGATCGCCGAGGGTTTTGTTCGTGTCGATCCGGCGGCAGCCGGGCTGGTCGATGACGAGGATGGCGGTGGTCCGCGTGAGGAAGACTTCGATCCGAAGGGCAGGCCGCGCGGACCGAGCGATGCCGGGGGCAACCGGTGAGTTTTTCCGCTTCGGTGCTGACGCTTTACCCCGAGATGTTTCCCGGCGCGCTCGGCCTGTCGTTGGCCGGCCGGGCGCTCGAGGCCGGGACGTGGTCGCTGGAGACGATCCAGATCCGCGACTTCGCCACCGACCGCCACCGCACCGTCGACGACACGCCCGCCGGCGGCGGCGCCGGCATGGTGATGCGCGCCGACGTGCTGGCGAAAGCCATCGACCATGCTT